>DASZOD010000137.1:0-4899 GCA_035550935.1 Egibacteraceae bacterium
ACCCAGGAGCGGGTCCTGCCCCGCCCCGCCAGGCCCCGTGGCCGCCAGGGGGTGGTCGAGCGGCGGACCCGTCTGCAGCGCGTCGCCAAGACGTCGCTGCTGGCGATCATCTTCGTGTGGTGCCTGTTCCCGTTCGTCTGGCTGGTCAACACCAGCCTGAAGCTGGGCAACCTGGCGCTCAACAGCCCGAAGCTGTGGGATCCCTCCTTCCGCTACGGCCTGGACAACTACGTCAGCGTCATGCAGCAGGACTTCGGCTACAACCTGCGCAACTCGGCGATCGTGGCGGGCGTCACCACGGTCCTGTGCATCGTGATCGGATCGTTCGCCGCCTACGCCCTGGCCCGGCTGCCGCTGCGGCGCAAGGCCCTGATCCTGTCGGCCGTGCTGGCGGTGAGCCTGTTCCCGCCGGTGGCCCTGGTCCCGCCGCTGTACGAGGTGTGGCGCGGCGTCGGCCTGCTCAACACCTATCCCGGCCTGTACATCCCCTACATCGCGTTCACCCTGCCGCTGACGATCTTCATCCTGACCACGTTCTTCGCCGCCATCCCCCCCGACATGGAGGAGGCCGCCCGGGTCGACGGCGCCACGCCGTTCCAGGCCTTCTACAAGGTGGTCCTGCCGCTGGCCGCCCCCGGCGTGTTCGCCGCGGCGATCCTCGTGTTCGTCTACGCCTGGAACGAGTTCCTGCTGTCCAGCACCTTCGCGCCCCGCGACAAGGCGGTCCAGACGGTGCCGGTGGCCATCGCCGCGTTCACCGGCTCGGTGCAGTTCGAGCGGCCGATCGGGACGATCACCGCTGCCTGCGTCATCGTCACGGTCCCGATGATCATCCTGGTGCTGCTGTTCCAGAAACGCATCGTGGCCGGCCTGACCGCGGGTGGGGTGAAGGGTTAGTCTGCACGCCGACCCGGTCGGCGCCATCCGAAGGGGGGCAGGGTGACGGTGCGGGCGCTCGTCGTCGGCTCGCTGGTGATGGACCTCGCCTTCCGCATCCCCAGGCGCCCCCAGCCGGGCGAGGTCGTCGTCGCCGATGACTTCGGCAGCTTCCGCGGGGGCAAGGGCTACAACCAGGCGGTGGCCCTGGCCCGCCTCGGCGCCCAGGTCACCATGGTCGGGGCGGTCGGCGCCGACGCCTACGGCGACGGCTTCCTCAAGGCCTTGGAGCGCGAGGGGATCGACGCCGCCAGGGTGGTCCAGCTGCGCGGCACGCAGACCGCCCTGGCCGTGCCGCTCATCGAGCCAGACGGCGAGGCGAGCTTCGTGCAGTTCCAGGGGGCGAACCGCCAGCTGTCGCAGGCGTACTGCGCCGACCTGCCCGACTGCGACGTCCTGCTGCTGCAGGGCGAGGTCCCGCCGGTGGCCTCTGAACAGGCCGCCCGCGTGATCCGCCGGCGTGGCGAGATCGTGCTGCTCAACCCGGCGCCGATGCACGACGTCACCGACCAGCTGGTGTCGTACGCCAGCGTCGTCTGCCCCAACGAGGTGGAGGCGATCGGGCTGCTGAAGCGGGGCGGGGGCGAGGCGCCGGGCGACGACCCGGTGGCGCTGGCGCGGGCGCTGCAGGCCGAAGGCCGTGCCGCGGTGGTCACCTTCGGCAAGCGGGGCGCGGCCTACGCCACGGGCTCGGACGCGGCGCTGGTCGAGCCTCCCGAGGTCAGCGCCGTGGACGCGACCGCGGCGGGCGACAGCTTCTGCGCGGCGCTGGCCCTGGCGCTGGCCGAGGAACAGCCGTACCCGGACGCGGTGCGATTCGCCTGCGCCGCCGGCGCCTACGCCACCACCGTGCGCGGCGCCGAGCCCAGCCTGCCCACCCGTCCCCAGGTCGAGGACCTGCTCAACCGCTCGGCGTAGCGCCCGTCGCGCCGGCCCACAAATCCGCCGGATGCCGGCGGCGCCCGTAGGATCACGGCGTAGGGCAAGGACGTCGAAGCCCCGTGCCTGGTGTTTGAATGGCACGGCCCAGCAGCGGAGGTGAGGCCATGCAGCGGCCGCGCAGCACCGAGGTCACCGAGGGCTACCGGCGGGCACCGGCGCGCGCGATGCTCCGGGCGATCGGCATGACCGAGGAAGACTTCGCCAAGCCCCAGGTCGGCGTCGCCACGTCCTGGAACGAGGTCACCCCCTGCAACCTGCCGCTGCGGCGACTGGCCGGCCAGGCCAAGGAGGGCGTACGCGCGGCGGGCGGCTTCCCGATCGAGTTCACCACCATCGCGGTCTCCGACGGCATCGCCATGGGTCACGAGGGCATGCGCGCGTCGCTGGTGTCGCGCGAGGTGATCGCCGACTCGGTCGAGACCGTCATGCACGCCGAGCGCCTCGACGCGATGGTGACCTTCGCCGGCTGCGACAAGTCCCTTCCGGGCATGGTCATGGCCGCCGCCCGCCTGGACCTGCCGACGGTCTTCCTCTACGGCGGCACGATCCTGCCCGGGCGCTGGCGCGAGCGCGACATCGACATCAAGGACGTCTTCGAGGCGGTCGGCGCCCGGGCCGCGGGCGCAATCGACGACGCCGAGCTGCACGAGATCGAGTCGCGGGCCTGCCCCACCGAGGGGTCCTGCGCCGGCATGTACACCGCCAACACCATGGCCTGTGCGATCGAGGCCCTGGGCATGGCGTTGCCGGGCTCGGCGTCGCCGCCGGCGGTGGACCCCCGCCGCGAGGCGCTGGCGCGCCGCTCCGGCGAGGCGGTGATGGCGCTGCTGGAGGCCGACCTGCGGCCGCGGCGGATCATCACCCTGCAGTCGCTGGAGAACGCCGTCGCGGTGGTGATGGCCACCGGCGGGTCGACCAACGCGGTGCTGCACCTGCTGGCGATCGCCGCCGAGGCGCGCGTCGAGCTGAGCCTGGACGACTTCGACCGGGTCGGCAGACGGGTGCCCCACGTGGTGGACTCCCGGCCCCACGGACGGTTCATCATGACCGACATCGACAGGGTCGGCGGCGTGCCGGTGATCATGGGCATGCTGCTCGACGCCGGCCTGCTGCACGGCGACTGCCTGACGGTCACCGGCAGGACCGTGGCCGACAACCTCGCCGACCTCGGCGACGTAACCGGCCCCGACGGCGAGGTCATCCGGCCGCTGGACCGCCCCATCCACGCCGACGGGGGCCTGGCCGTCCTCTACGGGTCGTTGGCGCCGGCCGGCGCGATCGTCAAGGTCGCCGGGCTGGACGACCAGCGCTTCGAGGGCACCGCCCGGGTGTTCGACGGCGAGCAGGCCGCCCTGGGGTTCGTGCTGGACCGCAGGCTGTCCCCCGGCGACGTGATCGTGATCCGCTACGAGGGCCCCAAGGGAGGCCCCGGGATGCGGGAGATGCTCGCGGTCACCGCCGCGGTCAAGGGGATGGGCCGGGGCGCCGACGTCGCCCTCGTCACCGACGGGCGCTTCTCGGGCGCCACCCACGGGCTGTGCGTCGGCCACGTCGCCCCCGAAGCGGTCGAGGGCGGGCCGATCGCGCTGGTCGCCGACGGCGACCGCGTCGCGCTCGACGTGCCCAACCGCCGCCTGGACCTGCGCGTGGAGGACGCCGAGCTCGAACGGCGCCGGGCCGACCTCAAGCACCCCCCGCCGCGCTACAGCACAGGCGTGCTGGCCAAGTACGCGCGGCTGGCCGCCGGCGCGGAGCGCGGCGCGGTGACCGGCTGAGCCGGCCCCCTACGGCCATCCCGGAGACTAGCCCAGAAAACACCCACAGTGGTGAAAAGTGACTCTCAGGTAGGGGGCCCGGTGCGCCGACACACCGGGCATGACGCGATCCGGCCTCGCCGCGCTGCTGACTCTGCTGCTCCTCGTGCCCGCCGCGCCGCTGATGGCCGCGCCGCCCGACGAGCAGCCGGTCGCCATCGCGGTCGTGCGTGCGACCACCACGGGCCTGCGCGTCGAGCGCCGCGTCGCTCCGTCGCGGTCACAGGCCCACGACCTGCTGCGTGACCTGCGGCGACGCTCCGACGTGGTGGCCGCCGACTTCGACGTGCCGATCCGCGCCGTGGGCGTCGACCCGTTGCGCGCCAACCAGTGGGGCCTGACCCGGCTGCAGGCCGAGAGCGCGTGGCAGATCGAGGACGCCACCGGGCAGGTCGTCGCGGTGCTCGACACCGGCGTGGACGGCGCCCACCCTGACTTGGCCGACGCGCTCGTGGCCGGCTACGACGCGGTGGACGGCGAGGGCGACGCCGACACCGACGACAACGGTCATGGCACGCACGCCGCCGGCATCGCCGCCGCGCTGGTCGGCAACAGCGTGGGCGTGGCCGGGCTGGGTCGCGGCGCGCAGCTCATGCCGGTCCGGGTGCTGGACGCCGCCGGCGGCGGCAACACCAGCGGCCTGGCGGACGGCATCATCTGGGCCGTCGACCACGGCGCCGACGTGCTCAGCATGAGCCTGAGCGCCAACCAGAGCACCAGTGTGCTGGACGCGGCGATCGCGCACGCGCTGGACCGGGGGGTCGTCCCGGTGGCCGCCGCGGGCAACCTCTACGCCAGCGGCAGCCCGACCGCCTACCCGGCCGCGACCCCCGGCGTCATCGGGGTGGCCGCCACCGACGACGCCGACAGGCACGCGTCGTTCAGCAGCGCCGGCGACTGGGTCGACGTCGCCGCCCCGGGCGTGCAGATCTATTCGACGCTGCCGTCGTCGTCCTACGGCTGGTACTCGGGCACGTCCATGGCCACCCCGTTCGTGGCCGCGGCCGCGGCGATGGTGCGCGAGCGCTGGTCGGCGCTGGGCCCCGCCGAGGTGGCCAGCGTGCTGACCTCGACCGCCGACGACCTGGGCGAGCCGGGCTGGGACCCGATGTTCGGACACGGGCTGATCAACCCCGTCGAGGCCCTCAGCGCTCCGCCGGTGGAGACCCCGGGGCAGGGCGGCGGCCCCACCCCCGAGCCGACGCCC
>DASZOD010000138.1:0-3783 GCA_035550935.1 Egibacteraceae bacterium
CGGCGCGTGGCGCGCCGCCGCAGGAGCCCGCGCCGGCTCAGGCCGCCTGCTCGGCGACCACCAGTCACGCACAGCTGCCGGACAAGTTTCCAGTCCGGTGGTCTCTGCAGGACATTCTCCCGGAACCGTGGCCGCGGGCAACACCTCAACGTTGAACGACAGCGGTGTGGTTCAACCTTGCTGCCCCACAGCCTTGCTACCCACAGTTGGCCGGGTCCGGTCAGCCGCCGATGTAGGACATCTCGACCTTGGGCCCGCCTGGGCCTTGGCTGCTGCGCTCCTCCGAGTAGCGATCGGATCGCGCCCGCCAGGTTCCGCTGATGAACGCTTCCAGATCGGCGTCGTTGGCGCCGCCGCGCAGCAGCGGGCGCAGGTCGCGGCCGTTGCCGGCGAACAGGCACGTGTACAGCTCGCCCACCGCGGACAGTCGGGCGCGGGTGCAGGTCTGGCAGAACGGCTTCGTTACCGAGGCGATGACCCCGATCTCCCCCCGGCCGTCGCGGTAGCGGTAGCGGCTGGCGACCTCACCGCGGTAGCGGGCAGCGACCGGCTCCAGGGGCCACCGGGCGCCGACGCGCGCCACGATCTCCTCGGCGGGCACGACCTCGTCGCGGGACCATCCGTTCGCGTTCCCGACGTCCATGTACTCGATGAACCGCACCACGTGTCCGTGCTCGCGCCCGTAGCGGGCCAGCTCGACCACGCCGTCGTCGTTGACCCCACGCTTGACGACCGCGTTGAGCTTGATGGGAGCGAAGCCGGCCTCTCGCGCCGCCGCGATGCCCTCGAGGACGGCGCTGAGCGGGATCTCGACGTCGCTCATCGCCCGGAAGGCCGCGTCGTCCACCGCATCGAGGCTCACGGTCAGCCGGCCCAGCCCCGCGGCCCGCAGCGTGGCGGCCCTGGAGGCCAGCAGCGAGCCGTTCGTGGTCATGGCCAGGTCGTCGATGCCCCCGGTCCGGGCCAGCATCTCCACCAGCTGCTCGATGCCGCGGCGGACCAGCGGTTCCCCACCGGTCAAGCGGACCTTGCGCACCCCGCAGCGGGCGAACGCGCGCACGACCCGGGTGATCTCCTCGAAGGTCAGCAGCTCGGCCCGGGGAAGGAACCGGAACCCCGGCCCGAACACCTCCCGCGGCATGCAGTAGCGGCAGCGGAAGTTGCAGCGGTCGGTCACCGAGACCCGCAGGTCTCGCAGGGGGCGGCCCAGCAGGTCGTGAACGCCCATCAGCTCCCGTGCTCGCTCGAAGGACGCGCGGCGGGCACATCCACCCCCGAGCGTACGCGGATGTCGCGAGGATGCCAGCCCGTGTCCCCGGCACGGCGCCGATGGAGGGTCCGGGGAAGGGATGATGCGCTTCTGCGTAATTAGGCGATTACGCAGCATAATATCCCATCCCGAATACGTCGCTTCCGCCCCGAACCTAGGGAAAAGGCGTTACCCGAACCCGGCCGGGTCGTTGTCCATTCGACGCTGCCCTGCGGGGGGCCGCGTAGCTCACGACAGGAAGGCCTGGGGGAAATGGTAGGACACGAAACAATGCATAGGCTGTCGGGGGTGCGGACCGGCATGGCACTGGCGGTGCTGGCCGTACTGGTGGCGTTCCTTCCGACGCCGGCATCGGCCGCGGTGGGAGAGATCGTCCGGACCGAAGGTGACGGACTCGTGCCGACCGAGCGCTTCAACGGTCTGCACCGCTACGACACCGCACAGCTGATCGCCGAAGAGACCTTCGCCACCTCCGACACCGTCTTGCTGGCGCGGTCGAACATCTTCGCCGACGCCCTGTCGGGCAACTACCTGGCGGGACAGCTGGGCGTGCCGGTCCTGCTGGTCTCGACCTTTCAGCTGCAGCAGGACACGCTCGACGCGCTGGAGAACCTCGGGGCCAGCAACGTCATCCTGCTCGGCGAGGAGGACGCGATCAGCGTCCGCTCCGAGCAGGCGCTCAGCGCGATGGGTTTGAACGTCAGCCGGATCGGCGGCATCGACCGCTACGAGACGGCAGCGCTCATCGCTTCGCGGACGGGCAACGCCTACGGCGAGCTCGACGGCCGGCGCACCGCGGTCATGGCCTACGGCGATGACTTCGCCGACGCGCTCGTGGCCGGCTCCCTGGTGTACGCAGAGGAGCTGCCGCTGCTGCTCACCTACTCCCACCGGGTTCCCGACGTGGCCAAGTCTGCGCTGCGCAACCTGGGCATCGAGCAGGTGGTCATCGCCGGGGGCCCCGGGGTGGTGTCGCAGAACGTCGAGAGCGAACTGGTGGGCATGGGGATCAACGTGATCCGCGTCTCGGGCCCCACCCGGACCGCGACCTCGGTCGCCTTGAGCCACTTCGCCGTCGACCGCTTCGGCTGGACGTTCGAGCACCTCAACGTGGCCCGCGGCAACGACTTCGCAGACGCGCTGACCATCGGCCCGCACGCCGGCGAGGAGCGGTCGGTGCTGCTGCTGACCGCCACGCCGACCAACATGGACGTCGCCACCGTGGCGCCGTTCCTGGAGTCGGCCAGCTGCCAGACCCGCCTGATCCACGTGGCGGGCGGTCAGGTGGCCGTGTCCAACGAGGTCGAGCAGCAGGTCCGCGACGCCGCCACCGACGCCACCCGGCTGTGCCCGGACGCCGTGGCGGACACCGCCGGGGTGAACCTGATCCTGGACGACCAGGAGCTCGTCATCGGCCTGACCGAGGCCGCGGTGCAGACCGACCCGACTGCGGGCCACTGCGCCATCAACACGCTGGCCTGCGCGCAGGCCGCCTCGCTCGCCCCGCCGCTGGGGCAGCTGGTGACGGCCACCGCCTCCGACCAGACCACCGCCGATTCGACGCACGAGTCCATTCCCATCCCCGCGCCGCTGAGCGAGGTCGTGTCCGGAGAGATCCTGGCCGCGTTCGCGCAGGCGGTGACCAACCCTCACCCCCAGGCCATCGGCGAGTCCGGACTGGCCGACCTGGAGGTCAAGCTGCCCGCGGGCATCCTGCCCGAGGACCTGGCGGCCGCGCTGGGGGACCTCGGCGGCACGCTGGACGGCCTGCTGGACGGTGGTCTCACCGAGCCGCTGCCGGACCTCGGCGGCGTCACCGACACCGTCGGCGGCACCACCGACACGGTCCTGGGCGGTGACGCCGTCTTCACCGCGGCGACCGACCCGACAGCGGCGGCCGACACGACCGGTCTGGTGGCCCGTCTGAGCGACGCGGTCGACCAGGTGCTGGCCGACCCGGCGAACACGCCGCTGGCGACCATCAACCTGACGCCCGGGCGGTCGCTGAGCGAGGAGGTCGACTTCGACACGACGGCGACCGCCACGTCGGTGGGAGCCACGATCGTCGTGCTGCCCACGGCCGCGAGCCTGCCCGAGGCGCCCGAGGGACTGATCGTCCTGCAGGTCGCCGCCGCCCAGGCGGAAGCGGCCTACGACGCCGCCACGGAACTGGGAAGCGCCGAGGCCGCCCCGGTCTCGGTCCGGCTGAACGCACTCGACCTCAACACCGGCGACCTGCTGAACCTCAACCTGCTTGAGGGCGTGGGCGTCGACCAGCAGTGCACCGGGGTCACGCCGCTGACGGTCTGCGTCGGCCTGGGCTCGTCCGACGTCATCGAGGACGGGTCCACCGCCAGCGCCACCGCGGCGGGGCTCACCCTGCGGCTCTTCGAGGGCCCGCTGCCCCAGATCGGCCTCGACATCGCTGCGGCTCATGCCGCCGTCGAGGCGCACCAGGTGGTCTTCTAGCGACGAACGCGGTCAGGCGCCGGCGTCTTGGAACTGCAAGACGC
>DASZOD010000139.1:0-5701 GCA_035550935.1 Egibacteraceae bacterium
GTCGGGGACGGGGGAACGTGTGTGTCGTCGTGGCCCCCTCGTCGGCGCCCTCGACGGTCCACCGCTGGAGCAGCAGGAGACCCACGGATGAGCCCACGCCAGACACCCGACCCCGCTGACCTCGCCAGTCCGCTGCGAGGCCCCGACAACCTCGACCCGCTGCTGGAGCGCATCGGCGACGCGCGCTACGTGCTGCTGGGCGAGGCCTCGCACGGCACTCACGAGTACTACCGCTGGCGCGCCGAGGTCACCAAACGCCTGGTCGGGGAGCGGGGCTTCTCGTTCGTGGCCGTGGAAGGCGACTGGCCCGACTGCTTCCAGGTCAACACCTGGGTGCGGGGGCTGGACGGCGACGGCCGTAACGCCGAGCAGGTGCTGGCCGGGTTCGACCGCTGGCCCACATGGATGTGGGCGAACCTCGAGGTCGCCGAGTTCGCCAGCTGGATGCGCGCCCACAACGAGGGGCGCCCGCACGCCGAGCAGGCGGGCTTCTACGGCTTCGACGTTTACTCGCTGTGGGCGTCGATGCGCGCGATCCTCGGCTACCTCGAGCAGCACGAGCCCGAGGCCGTGGAGACGGCCAAGCAGGCGTTCCGCTGCTTCGAGCCCTACCGCGAGGACGCGCAGGCCTACGCCTGGGCGACGCGCATGGTCCCGACCTCCTGCGAGGACGAGGTCGTGACGCTCCTGCGGCGCGTCTGCGAGGAGGCGCTGGACACCGGCGCCGGCCCCGGCGAGGAGTACCGCTTCGCCGCCGAGCAGAACGCTGTGGTGGCCCGCAACGCCGAGCGCTACTACCGGGCGATGATCCGCGGCGATCCCGATTCGTGGAACGTGCGCGACAGCCACATGGTCGACACCCTGGAGCGGCTGATGGACCACCACGGGCCGCAGGCCAGGTGCATCGTCTGGGCGCACAACACCCACATCGGCGACGCCCGGGCGACCGACATGGCCGCCGACGGGCTGGTCAACGTGGGCCAGCTGGTCCGGGAGCGCCAGGCGGCCCACGACGTCGTCGCCGTGGGGTTCGGCGGCCACCATGGCAGCGTCATCGCCGGTGAGGCCTGGGGCGCGGCCATGGAGCGCATGCCCGTCCCCGAGGCCCGCGAGGGTAGCGTCGAGGACCTGCTGCACCGCCAGGTCGGCGACGACGCGCTGCTGGTCTTCCCCAGCGACCGTCCGGGCGGGGGCTGGCTGGACCAGGCTCGGGCGCACCGGGCGATCGGCGTCGTCTACCACCCCGAGCGGGAGCGCTGGGCCAACTACGTGCCCACGGTGCTCGGGCAACGCTACGACGCCTTCCTGTGGTTCGAGCGCACGGCCGCGCTGCGTCCCCTCGGTCCTGAGGTCCCCGCCGCGGTCCGGGAGCCGGAGAGCTTCCCCTTCGGGGTCTGACGGCGTCTGCCGGCAGCAGGCGCCCGCTCGACGGCAAAGCGGCCAGGCGCGGACCAGGATGGGGTGCCCTCCCTGACCGGCCGGCGGCGGCGACTACACTGCGGGTCGCGATGGCGAGCTCCTACCACGTCGCGGTCGGCTCCTTCGAGGGGCCCTTCGACCTGCTGCTGCAGCTCATCGCCCGGCACAAGCTCGACATCTACGAGGTGGCCCTGGCGCAGATCACCGACGACTACCTGACGGTGGTGGCCGAGATGGGCCAGCTCAACCTGGAGGTGGCCACCGACTTCCTCGTCGTCGCCGCCACGCTGCTGGAACTGAAGGCCGCCCGGCTGCTGCCCGACGAGGACGAGCCCGAGCTCGACGAGCTGACCCTGGAGGCCCGCGACCTGCTGTACGCGCGGCTGCTGGACTACCGCACCTTCAAACAGGCCGGGCAGGCCCTGGGCGACCGGCTGCGCGCGCTCGCCGGCTACGTGCCACGCGCGGTGCCGCTCGAGCCCCACCTCGCCCGCCTGAGGCCGCCGGTGAAACTGCCGGTGACGCCTGCCGGGCTGGCCGAGGTCGCCGCCCGGGTGCTGGCCGCCGGACCCGAGCCGGGCGTCGACCTGTCGCACCTGCAGCCGGTCTGGATGACCGTTGAGGAAGCCGCCGTCGTCGTGGTCGAGGGGCTGGTCCGTGCCGGCGGGCGGGCCACCTTCGACCAGCTGACCGCGGGCTGCCGCCACCGCGTCGAGCTCGTCGCCTGTTTCCTCGCGCTGCTGGAGCTGTACCGGCTGGCGCAGGTCGACGTCGAGCAGCGCGAGAACTTCGACACGCTGACCGTGACCACGGCCGAGGGCGCGGACCCCACCCGGGGCGACTGGGCCCAGGCGGCGTTCGCGGCGCTGCAGTCCTCGACCGACGCCGACCGCGGGCGATCCCGGGTGACGGCCGGTGGCTGAGCCGGCGGGCCGCGGCCCCGAGCTTGACCCTCAGCTTCGCAAGGCGCTCGAGGCGATCCTGCTGGTGGTCGAGGAGCCGGTCGCCGCGAGCACGCTCGCCCAGGTGCTGGAGGTGGCGACCGACGAGGTCGAGGCGGCGCTGCGGGCGCTGCGCGCCGAGTACGTCGACGACGGACGGGGCTTCGTGCTGCGCGAGGTGGCCGGGGGGTGGCGCCTCTACACCGATCCCGGCGCGGCCGCCTACGTCGAGCGTTTCGTCGTGCACGGCCGCAGCGGCCGGCTGTCCCAGGCGGCTCTGGAGACCCTGGCGATCGTGGCCTACAAGCAGCCGATCACCCGCACCCAGGTGTCGGAGATCCGCGGCGTCGACGCCGACGGAGCGATCCGGTCGCTGCTCGCCCGGGGACTGGTCGAAGAGGTCGGCCGGGAGGCCTCGCCCGGGCAGCCGGTGCTGTACGGCACCACCGGCCTGTTCCTGGAGTCCATGGGGTTGGCCGACCTGGGCCAGCTGGCCCCGCTGCCCGACTCGACCTCCCGACCGCTGCCGCCGGAGCCGCCTCCGGGCGGCTACAAGGCCGCACGCCGCCGGCTGGACGCGCCCGCGCCGGGCGGCGGTGACGGCCCGGACGGCGCCGACGACGTCACATGACCCGGGAGCGGGTGCAGAAGATCCTGGCCGCCACCGGAGTCGGCAGCCGGCGCGCCTGCGAGGAGCTCATCGCCGCCGGGCGGGTCGCGGTCGACGGCGAGGTGGTGAGCCTGGGGGCCAGGGCCGACCCGGCCCGGCAGGTCGTCACCGTCGACGGCGAGCGGGTGCCCACGAACCCGCTGCTGGTGCACCTGCTGCTCAACAAGCCCCGGGGCGTGGTCACCACCGCCTCCGACCCGCAGGGACGCCCGACCGTCATGGATCTCGTGCCGGCCGCGCCCCGGGTCTACCCGGTGGGCCGTCTGGACCGCGACACCGAAGGGCTGCTGGTCCTCACCAACGACGGTGAGCTCGCCTACCGGCTGGCCCATCCCCGCCACGCGGTCGACAGGACCTACGTGGCGCAGGTGCGGGGGCCGGTGCGGCGCCGGGCGCTGCGCCGGCTGCGTGAGGGCGTCGAGCTGGACGACGGCCCGGCCCGCGCCCGCTCGGTGCGCGAGCTGGGCGCCGACGCCAGCCGCGTCCTGCTGGAGCTTGTCGTGGCCGAGGGCCGCAAGCGCCAGGTACGCCGGATGCTGGCCGCGGTCGACCTGCCGGTCGAGCGCCTGGCCCGAGTCAAGCTGGGGCCGCTGACCCTGGGCGACCTCGGGCCCGGCAAGGTCCGCCCGCTGAGTTCCTCGGAGGTGCGCAGCCTGTACGCCGCGGTGGGGCTCGGCGCCGACCACCGCGCGACCGAAACGCCGTCGTGAGCCGGCCCGCCGCCGGTGCCGCCTCCGATCCCCAACCGGTCGCGCGGTCGCGCCGCCGGCTGGCCGCGCTGCGGGGAGCCACCACCCTGGACGCCGACACCCGCGACGAGGTGCTGGCGCGCACCGCGGAGCTGCTCGGCACGCTCATGGCCCGCAACGAGCTGGGTGCCGACGACCTGGTCAGCCTCCTGTTCACCGCCACCGAGGACATCCGCAGCGAGTTCCCCGCCGCGGCGGTGCGTGCCGCGGGCATCTCCGACGTCCCGATGCTGTGCGCCCGCGAGATGGACATCGCCGGCGACAGCGGCATCGCGCTGTGCGTGCGGGTCATGGCCCACGTCTACACCGACAAGCCCCGCGACAGGCTGCGCCACGCCTACCTGCGCGGGGCCCGCCAGCTGCGCAGCGACCTGCCCGAGTAGCCGGTGGATCCCGTCCAGCCCCGTCCGGCGGCGCCGCCGGCGAGGAGTCCGACCGCCGCCGGGGTGTCTCGCGTGGCCATCGTGGGCACCGGCCTGGTGGGGACGTCGCTGGGACTGGCGCTGGCACGCCTCGGCGACATCGCCGAGATCGCGGGCTTCGACCGCGACCCGGGGCAGCTGGCGGTCGCCGCGCGGCGCGGCGCGGTCTCGGTCGCTGCCGCGTCCGCCGCCGACGCCGCCGCCGGCGCCGACGTGGTCGTGCTGGCGGTGCCGGTGTCGGCGGTGGCCGCCAGCGCCGCCGACGTGGCACCGGCACTGCGCCCCGGCGCGATCCTCACCGACGTCGCCAGCGTGAAGGGCCGGGTGGTGCAGGCGCTGCAGTCGGCGGCTCCTGCCGGCGTGCACGTCATCGGCGGGCATCCCATGGCCGGCTCCCACGAGACCGGCGCCGCCCACGCCTCGGCGGACCTGTTCGTCGGCGCCACCTACCTGCTCACGCCCACCACCCACACCGACCCGGAGGCCTACCGGCGGCTGCACGCCCTGCTGGGACGGCTGGGAGCCCGGGTCCTGGCCGTCGACCCCGCCGCCCACGACCTGCTGGTCGCCGTCGTCAGCCACCTGCCGCAGCTGGCTGCCGCCACGCTCATGAACCTGGCCGCCGAGCGGGCCCGCGACGAACACGCGGGGCTGCTGCTGCTGGCCGCGGGCGGCTTCCGCGACGCCACCCGGGTGGCCGCCAGCAACCCCGACCTGTGGCTGGACATCTGCGCCGAGAACCGCGAGGCGATCGTCGCGGTGCTCGACGACTACGCCAGCCGGGTGGCGGCCCTGCGCACGGCGCTGGCCGCCGGCGACGAGCCCGGCCTGCGCGCCGCCCTCGCCGAGGCGTGGACCGCGCGGCGCACGCTGCCGGGCAAGCAGACCGCCACCGGCGCGCTCGTCGAGCTGGCCCTGCCGATCCCCGACCGGCCGGGGGTGCTCGCCGAGGTCACCACCACCGTGGGCCAGCTGGGTGTCAACATCGAGGACCTCGGCATCGACCACGCCCCCGAGGGAGGGCGAGGGACGCTGCGCCTGGCGATCATGGGACCAAGCCATGCCCGCCGCGCCCGCCGGGCGCTGGAGGCGGCCGGCTACGAGGTCTGGGAGCAGCAGCCGTGAACGTACCGGGGGCCGCCTGCGCGGTCGCCCTCTCTGCGCCCGTCGACGCCCGGGTGGCCGCGCCGGCCAGCAAGAGCGTCACCAACCGCATGCTGGTCACGGCGGCGCTGGCGACCGGCGATAGCGTCCTGCTCGACGCGCTCGACAGCGACGACTCCCGCGCCATGGCGGCGGCGGTGGAGGCGCTGGGCGCGGCGGTGGCTGCCGAGCGCCGCGCCTGGCGCGTGGCGGGGACCGCCGGGCGCCTGCGGGCACCGCCGCAGCCGATCGACGTGGCGCTGTCGGGCACGGCGCTGCGCTTCGTGACCGCGCTGGCGACGCTGGCGCCCGGACCGGTCGTCGTCACCGGCCACCCGCCGCGGCGGCGCCGGCCGG
>DASZOD010000140.1:0-7053 GCA_035550935.1 Egibacteraceae bacterium
CCCGCCCATGCCCCGACCACCAGCCCGACACCCGTCACGGTCAGCGCGAGCCCGACGTACTGGGCCGGCTGCCAGTCCATCACGCCCAGCTGCTCGAACAGCGCGGCGACGCCGACAGCGGCCAACGCCAGCCCCACGGTCAGCCGGCCCAGGATCGACCGCGGCCGCGGTCGTGGTGGAACCCACGGGGCGGGCGCCGGTGCAGCGTGCTCGGCGGTGCCGCCGGCGCCGTGCCACGCGCTGTGTGGTGGGGCGTTCGTCTCGACTGGCGGTGCGGCGCCGGCGTATGACGCTCGGCTGTCGGCGCGGAACAGCAGCCAGCCGCCGAACAGCAGCGCCAGCCCCCACCCGATGCCGTTGCCGCCAGGGCCGTCCGTGACCGCGGACAGCACGATCAAGAGCCCGAGGATCACCAGGATGACGACGGCGGTGTTCGGGGCGTTGGCGAACCACTGCTCGGCGTGGGACCTGGGCTGGGACGGTAACGGCAGCAGCACCCAGCCGAGCAGGTACAGCGGGATGCCGATGCCGCCGAGGATGGTCAGCGCGGCGAACGCCACACGAATGAGGGTCGCGTCGACACCCAGGTAGTCGGCCAGGCCCCCGGCGACACCGGCCAGGTGCTTATCGTGGTCACGGCGCAGCAGCGGCCGCTGCGACGGCGGCGGCGGTGACGCCGGGCCGTGGTGCGTGCCCGCGCCTGGCGGAGCCGTCTGGCGCTCCCGCGCGTCGTCGGTCGGAGGGATCGACGACGAACGCTCCCGCGCGTCGTCGTCGGTCGGTGGCGTGGACGTGGGGTCCTCGCCCTGCGGCGCGGTGGTGTGATCAGTCATGGGGCAATGATCTGACCGCGTCCGTCGTCGCGCCATCGGGCCTTGCCCGCTCGGTTCCCTGAGTGACCCTGAGGCGTCTCAGGGGTTTCCACAGTCCCCATGACCGTTGCCGTGTGCCACCCTGGGCGGGTGTCCGTCTTCGAGTCGCCGACCACCACCCAGCGGGCGCCGCTGCTGATCCGCGATCCCGACCAACGGGTGCTCGCGGGCGTCGCCGCAGCAGCCGGGCGGCGCCTGGGCGTGGACGTCGTCTTCGTGCGCGTCGCCTTCGCGGTGCTGTCGCTGGCCGGTGGCGCCGGCGCTTTGCTGTACCTGCTCGCCTGGGCGGTCACGCCCGAGGCGCCCGGCGGCGATCCACGGCCGTCGCCGGCGCCCAACCTGCGTCGCGCGACCGCGCTGGGCATGCAGGTGCTCGGCGCCATGCTGCTGCTGCGGTTCTTCGGTCTGTGGCTGGGCGATCCGCTGGTGTGGCCTCTGACGCTGGCCGCGGTGGGCTCGTCCGTGCTGTGGGCACGCAGCGACGCTCCTGAACGTGCCCGGTGGACCGCCCTGGCTTCACGACACCGGCCGCTGCAGGCGGTGGTGTCCAGCGACGCGTCGCTGCCCCGGCGGATGGTTGGCGCCGTGCTGGCCATGGCGGGCGTGTTCGCGCTGCTGGCTGCGAACGTGCCGCTGGCGGACCTCGGCGGCGCCGTCGTCGCCTTCGGGTTGGCGCTGGCCGGGCTGGCGCTGCTGCTGGGCCCGGGCATCTGGCGGCTCGTGCAGCAGGTCGGCGACGAACGTCGCGAGCGCATCCGCTCCGAGGAGCGCGCCGAGATCGGCGCCCACCTGCACGACTCCGTCCTCCACACGCTGGCGCTCATCCAGCGCAGCGACTCACTCCAGGAGATGGCCACCCTCGCCCGCAGCCAGGAACGCGAGCTGCGCGCCTGGCTGCAGGGCCGCACGCAGCGCTCGGACGCCGAGACGGTGCAGTCAGCGCTCGAGGCGCTCGCCGCTCGGATCGAGGCCAACCACCACGCCGCCGTCAATCTCGTCGTCGTCGGTGACGCTCCGCTGGACGAGCAGCTAGGGGCGGTCGTCGCCGCGGCAGGAGAGGCCGCCACCAACGCGGCGCGCCACTCCGGCGCCGACGACGTATCCATCTACGTCGAGATCGAACCGGACACCGTCACTGCCTACGTCCGCGACGAGGGCGAGGGCTTCGACCCGGCGGCCGTGCCGGCCGAGCGCCGCGGCATCGCGCACTCCATCCGGGGCCGCATCCGACGGCACGGCGGCACGGTGACCATCGACAGCCAACCGGGAGAAGGAACGGAGATCACGATGGCGGTGCCCCGGAGGACGTGGTGAGCGCTCCGCGCATCTTCCTGGTCGACGACCACCGGCTGTTCCTGTCCGGCGTCCGAAACGAGCTGGCCGACGCCTTCGACGTCGTCGGTGAGTCCGGTGACGTGGACGAGGCCGTCGCCGCGATCCGCCGCACAAACCCGGACGTGGTCTTGCTTGACGTGCACATGCCCGGCGGCGGAGGCCTGGCGGTGCTGCGGGCCCTCCACGCTGACAAGCCCGAGGTCCACTTCCTCGCCCTGTCGGTGTCCGACGCGCCCGAGGACGTCATCGCCATCGTCCGCGCCGGCGCCCGCGGCTACGTCACCAAGAACGTCGCCCCCGCCGATCTGCGCGACGCGATCGTGCGCGTGCACCAGGGCGACGCGGTCTTCTCGCCGCGGTTGGCCGGGTTCGTGCTGGACGCCTTCTCGTCGACTGCGCCCGAGCCCGTCGACCCGGAGCTGGACCAGCTCACACCCCGCGAGCGCGAGGTGCTCCGGCTCATCGCGCGCGGCTTCCCGTACAAGCAGGTCGCCCGGCGCCTGGACATCTCGGTCAAGACCGTCGAGACGCACGTGTCGGCGGTGCTGCGTAAGCTGCAGCTGTCCAGCCGCTACGAGCTGACCGCCTGGGCGTCGGACCGGCGGCTCATCTGAGAGGTCACCCAGGCGGTTGGCGCCCCCAGGGCGCAGCGGCCGCGGCCACGGGCAGGTCCGGCCACGCACCGCCAAGACTCGACCGGCGATCCTGGCCGTGGCCCACAGCCACGCTGAGGGGGCTGCCACCAGCCCTGCCACGGCCGCGCCCGGCACGAGCAACGGGTGGACCGTGGTGGTGCCGGGCCTGTCGGCAGGCCGCCGGTAGCCGCCCCCAACACGCCAATCTACTGACTGAGCGTTCGACACGGGCATGTCCTCGTCACCGCAGTCCGTAGCTACGCTCGACGTGGAACTCGTAGATGAGCCGGCCCTCGGCGACCATCCTCTGCCGAAAGGTATCCTCGTCGAGTTCTCCACCGAACCAGCCGAGGGGTCCCTTCGGTCGGTTCTGCATCACCCGGAAGAGCCGAACGGACTGGTCTGCAACCCCGGGCTCGTCGAGAATCTCGACGGTGGTTTCAAGCGTGAGGAACTGCAATCCGGAGCCAAACACAAACGGCGTGCAACGGGGATCCCGTCGCAGCCGACTGGTGCGGACCCGGCTTGCGTTCCGCTGCTCCACAGCCTGCCGTCGACTAAGGCTACTCCCACCCGCACAGCCTTTGGGATACCGTCCTGCGCTACGGTGATCATCGCCGGCGCGTGATTGGACTGCAAAAAATCAAGCTGAGCATCGGAGAAGGCCATGGAGGAAAGCGTAACCCGGATCGCGGATCCCGGGACCCCCACGGCTGCCAGCGATTACAACCGGCTTTGTGGATCAGTCGGCAGCCGCCCTCTTCGGGGCTCGTCCATCGGGACCGATACAGTTCGAATACGGAAGTCTTGTGGTGCTGGTGGGACGCGAACCGGAGCTTGCCGTCCTGGCTGACGCCGCGCGCTGCCCACGGGAGTTCGAGTGCCGTGGCGACCGCGGTCGGCGAGGCGGATGTCGGCAAGTCGTGCCTGGTTCGCGGGTGTGGACCTCCGCTGTCGTCGAGGGAATGCGCGTGCTGGCGGACTGCGCGTCGTGTCCAACGCCGAGATCACCGACCACCTGTTCATCAGCCGCAAGACGGCCGCGCACCACGTCAGCCGCGTCCTGTCCAAGCTCGGCCTGCGCAACCGCGCCGAGGCCGCCCACGCCGCGTGCCTGAATGGTCACCTCACCGTGTGAACGGGCGAGGCGGACGGTCGACCCCCTCCAGCTCGACGGATCGCCGGGCCGTGCTCAGGTCGGCAGGCATCCTTCAGGAGCGTCCGAGCCCGCGCTGACAGGCGGGCGCGAACGGCTCGATCAGAGCCCACACCTCGCCGCGGAGTGCATCCGGTCCGGCGCTCTTGTCGAGCAGTGCGGCGAAGAAGACCCGGCGCAACGACCGGGCGAGCACGGCCACGTCTCGGTCGTCAACGGCGAGAACCACCGATTGCAGGAACTGGCTGAAGTCGTCGAGCCCAGCGGTGATGCCGGCATCGACGGTGTCCCAGAATGTGTCGGTGCCAAGCTCGAGGGCTGCGTGCAGCGACGGGCGGACGAAGACGACCTGCGTCACGAAGTGCTCGACGAACGCCGACAGGCACGCCTGCGGTTCGGACCTCCTGCGGCTCTGCCACTGCGCGTCGAAGTCTTCACAGAGCCGGGCGAAGGCCTCGGGACGCAAACCGTGCAACACGAGGTCCCGCTTGGTCGGAAAGTAGTGGTACAGGCCGCCCACGCTCATGTGCGCGGCCTGGGCGGCGTCGCGCATCGACATGGCCCGTGGCCCGCGGTCCAGGACGAGGGGAGCCACACGCTCGTAGATGGCCCGCTGGCGAGCCAGCCGGTCTTCCGGGGGACGTCCCGGTTTTCCGAACGTCACGGCCCTTCTCTCGGAACAACCGTGGGGAACCTTCACAACGTGGCGTCGAACCTACAAGATCGCGGTCACCGTTCGTCGAGCATCGTGGGGCCTTGATGACGACCGCCTTCGACCACGCCGAGCGTCGCCTCTGCGAACGCTACGGGCTGGAGACCGAGCACCGCACGCTCGAGCTTCGCGATCCGAGGCTTCGAACGCGTGCCCTGGTGGCCGGATCGGGTCCGCCGCTGCTGCTGGTCCACGGTGGCGGTGGGTTCGCCGCACAGTGGGTGCCGCTGATGGCCGCCGTGCCCGACCGGCAGCTCATCGCGGTTGAACGGCCCGGCTGTGGCGGCAGCGACCCGTTCGACTACCGCGGCGTCGACCTGCGCAACCATGGGGTCGCTTTCCTCGACTCGGTCCTCGACGCGCTCGGACTCGACCAGGTGCCGATCGCCGCCAACTCCATGGGTGGGCTGTGGAGCCTATGGCTGGCGCTGGACCGGCCCGAACGGGTGTCCTCGCTGGCGCTACTGGGCAGCCCCGCGCTGCTGCTGGACTCGGGCGCGCCGCTGCCGATGCGGCTCATGAGCGTGCGCGGCCTGAACCGGATGCTGTTGCGGCTACAGCCTCCCGGCCCGACATCGGCGCGCCGGCTGGTCGCACAGGTCTTCGGCACACAGGCGGCCGAGCAGCTCCCGCCAGAGTTCACCGACGCCGTGGAGCAGGCAAGCCGCGTCCCCGGCGCGCAGGTCGGGTTCCGCACGCTGCTCGAACGCGCGCTCCGGTTGCGTGGCGGACGCGTCGCGCTGGGCGCGGACGAACTCGCCGGTGTGCGCCAGCAGGTGCTGTTCATCTGGGGCGACGACGACATGTTCGCCGGCCCCGAGTACGGGCGTCGGGCGTGCGCGGTGATGCCCGACGCCCGCCTGGAGGTGCTCACCGGCGGGCACTGTCCGTGGACCGACCACCCCGAACGCTGCGCGCAGCTGCTGTCCGCGTTCCTCGACACGTCCGAAGCGTCGGGAGAACGGGAGGGCCACCGGACGCGGTAATCGCCGTGCGGTTGACGTCGGTGCCGTCAGCGGTAGTCGCCGACGGTGCAGTAGCGGTCGTGGTGGACCAGGCGCTCGACCATGGTGTCGGCCTGCCGCTGCTGGGCCCGCTGGATCATCCTCGCGATCAACGGCGTGAACGGCCGCAGCGCCGGGTTCGGGGCCTGGATGTCCCATCGGTGGGTCATCCGCGTCCCGTCTGCCTCCTCGTCCAGTTCGATGGTGTAGACGCCGCCCAGCGCGCTGTCGCGCACCCAGTTCTCGGCCCGTTCCGGCGGCTCGTAGCGGAAGTAGTCGGAGTGCTCGCTGAACCGCACCGGGCCGTTCTGGTGCACCATGACGTACTCCGGTGTGCCGTCGTCACGCATGCGGTAGCCACGGATCTCGACGATCGAAGGCGCGACCTCGGGGACGTGGCGCATCTCGTCGCCGTACAGGTAGTGCCAGACCCGCTCCCGGGGAAGCGGCAGGTGCACCGAGAACTCCATGGTGGCCATGCTGTCTCCCGTCGCCGGCCCGCATCATGTTGTTCGTTAGCTTGAAAGGTCGATGGCGCCGAGTTGCTGCAGGAGCGCCGCAGAGTCGACGGCGGACCAGTGTTCGACGATCCGTCCGTCGGCGATGCGGTGAACGGCGATCGCCTTTACGTCGAGGTCGTTCCCGCTCGGCGGTATGCCGGCCAGTTCATCCTCGTGCTTCCCGACGCCGCGCAGTCGTGTCACGACGAGTTCTCCCTCGGCGATCTGTCCTTCGATGACGTGGTGCCGCGGCTGGCTGTGGGTGTACGTCGGCAACCAGGTGACGGTGTTCGACATCGCCTCCGGGCGCGGCTACGCCTCGGTCGCCGGTCAGGCCAAGGTCCCCCACGAGCTGTCGCGCATCCTGCACGACGCCCTGGCCGCCCGCGACCGCGGCCTGACCGGCGACGACCTTGACGCCGCGGTCGCCGCGCTGCGGACCAGGATCGACACGTTCTGCGCGCGCCGGCCAGCCCACCAGCCCAACCGCAAGCTGGTGGCCCACATCGCCCGCGAGAAGGATCACCTGCTGACCTTCCTCACCACGCTCGAAGTGGCGGCGACGAACTGGCGGGCCGCGCAAGCGATCCGCCCGATGGTCGTGAACAGAAAGAACTGGGGTGGCAACAAGACCGCCCGTGGCGCCCACACCACCACCGTGCTGGGCAGCATCCTGCGCACCTGCACCAACACGGCCACGACGCGGTCGCCGTGCTGGCCCAGATCCAACGCGACGGCGCCATCCCGGCCGACCTTGATCTGCACCCGGGCCACCCCCGCGTCGACGAGGACATCGGCGACCGCGCCACCACAGCCGCGTGACCCCCAAGCTCGTCCGC
>DASZOD010000141.1:0-5957 GCA_035550935.1 Egibacteraceae bacterium
GTCCTTCGACGCGGGCGGGTACGCCCCTGCCGCCGCAACGTCGACGGACCGGGCGCCTACCATCTGGCCATGACGCGAAACGCCCGCGTGCTGGTCGTTGAGGACGACGTGGAGATTGCCGGAGCGCTCCGGCGGTCGCTCGCCCTCGCGGGCTACGACGTGGAGCTAGCGGGGGACGGGGTCGAGGCGCTGTCGGAGGCCGACACGTTCGAGCCCGACGCCGTTGTGCTCGACCTCGGCCTGCCGAAGCTCGATGGGGTCGAGGTCTGTCGCCGCCTGCGCGAGCAGGGCGACGTGCCGATTCTCGTCCTGACCGCCCGCGACGCCGTCGAGTCGCGCGTCGAGGGCCTCGACTCGGGCGCCGACGACTACCTGATCAAGCCCTTCGCGCTGGCCGAGCTGGTGGCCAGGTTGCACGCCTTGCTGCGGCGCCGTGGCGACCCCCTGCCGGTGCCGCTGCACGTCGGTGACATCCACGTCGACCCCGCTCGCCGTGTCGCACGGCGCGGCGACCGACAGCTGGGGCTGACCCGCCGGGAGTTCGACCTGCTGGAGACCTTCGCGCGCCACGCCGGCATCGTCCTCACCCGGCCGCAGCTGCTCAGCCAGGTGTGGGGTTACGACTTCGCCGTCGACGGCAACGTCGTCGACGTGTTCGTCGGCTACCTGCGGCGCAAGCTCGAGGAGCACGGGGAGCCGCGCTTGCTCCACACGGTGCGCGGCGTCGGCTTCGTGCTGCGCCCGTGAGAAGTCTTCGCGCCCGGGTCGCCGTCGCTGCCGTGGCCGCGACCGCCGTCGCCTTCGTGCTGCTCGGCGTCGCGGTCGTCGGCACGTTCGCGTTCGACGAGCGTCGCGACCGCCAGCATTGGGAGCTGGGCCGCCCCCACGATCCTGCGCCGGAGCGGTTCGTCGGCGACGGCCGTGGCGGCCCGCCGCCGCAGGCGCGGCTGCTGGCACGGCGCCTCACGGTCGGCAGCCTGGCCGTGCTCGCTCTGGTCGGCGCGGCGGGACTGGGGCTGGGCAGCCTCGCGCTGCGTCCACTGGGCGCCCTGCGGCACGCCGCCGAGCAGGTGGCGTCCAGCCGTGACCTCGGCACCCGCCTTCCCGAAGGGCAGGGCCCCGAGGAGGTCGACAGTCTCGCCAACAGCCTCAACGCGATGCTGTCACGCCTGCAGCGATCGAGCGCACTGACCGAGCAGGCTCTGGAGGCGTCACGTCGCTTCGCCGCCGACGCGGGACACGAACTGCGCACCCCGCTGACCAGCATCCAGGCCAACCTCGCGGTCCTCGCGCGGTCCCCCGACCTGTCGGGCGAACAGCAGCGCATCCTCGCCGACGTGGTGCGCCAGCACGCCCGGATCGTGGCCCTGCTCGACGCCCTCCAGGCGCTGGCCCGAGGAGACGCCGCCGCCGCCGTCCCCCGCGAGTGGCTCGACCTGGCCGAGGTCGTCGACGCTGCCGTGCAGCACGCCCGCACCCGGCACCCGCGGGCGACCGTCGGCTTCTCCGGCCCCGACGAGGTCGCCATGGTGGGCTGGCCCGAAGGGCTGCGCGTGCTGGTGGACAACCTGATCGAGAACGCGTTGCGCCACGGCCGGCCCGACGGGTCCGTCGACGTCTCGCTGTCGGTCAGCGACGGGCGGATCCGCCTGACCGTCGACGACGACGGCCCGGGCATTCCACCGGTCGACCGGCAACGGGTCTTCGAACGCTTCGCGCGCGGCAGCAGCGTCCGAGCCCCCGGCTCGGGGCTGGGGCTGGCGCTCGTCGCCCAGCAGGCGGCCGTCCACGGCGGCACGGCCGCCATCGAGGACGCCCCGTCGGGCGGCGCACGGGTCACCGTCGATCTCGCCGCGACCGCGCCCGCCGCGGCCAGGATGCGGGCGGAGCCCGGCCCTCCGTAGGATCTGCCCCATGCTCAGCGGCCGCGGCGCCGGCAGGTCCGGAGGAGGCTGGTGACGCCCCGTCGCCCGCCGGTCCATCCGGGCTCGCGCTCCGGGCTGTCCACCCGCTGGCTGCAGAGCGACCGGCTCCTGCCGCGCCGCGTGGTCCGGCCCGCCCAGCAGTTCCTCGACACCGAGGTCGGTGGCGGCGTGCTGCTGCTGGCGGCGGCGGTCGCGGCGCTGGCCTGGGCCAACTCGCCCTGGTCGGAGTCCTACGAGCGCGTGTGGGAGACCCGGCTGACCATCGGCCTCGGCCCCTGGGCCCTCAGCGAGGATCTCCGCCACTGGGTCAACGACCTGCTGATGGTGCTGTTCTTCTTCGTCGTCGGGCTGGAGATCAAGCGGGAGGCCGTCTTCGGCGACCTGCGCCGCCCCCAGACCGCCGCGCTGCCGGTCGTCGCCGCCCTCGGCGGCATGGCGATCCCCGCCGTGCTGTACGTGGCGCTCACCGCGGGGGGGCCCGGGGTGCGCGGCTGGGGCATCCCCATGGCCACCGACATCGCGTTCGCCCTGGGGGTGCTGGCCCTCGTCGGCCGGCGGGCGCCTCACGGCCTGCGGCTGTTCCTGTTGACACTGGCCATCGTCGACGACATCGGCGCGATCGCCGTGATCGCCGTGTTCTACACCGAGCAGCTGTCGCTTGCCTGGCTTGCCGCCGCCGCGGCGGGCCTGGGCCTGATCGTCCTCGCGCAGCGGCTGGCCATCCGCACGCTCGTGCCCTACGTCCTGGCTGCCGGCTTCGTGTGGCTGGCGACCTACTCCTCGGGGGTGCATGCCACCATCGCCGGGGTGGCCCTCGCCCTGGTGGCACCGACCCGCCCCTTCCACCAGCCCGAAGCGGTCGCCGACGTCGTCGTCGGCCAGCTCGGTCCGGTCCGCACCGCCGACGGCCCGCCCGACAGCGACACGGAGGACCAGGAGACCGACGAGCAGACCCTGCGGGCCGTGTCCGAGCTGGCGCACGAGGCGGTGTCGCCGCTGGCGCGCTTCGAGAACAAGCTGCACGGCTGGAGCTCCTACCTGGTGCTGCCGCTGTTCGCGCTGGCCAACGCGGGGGTCGCCGTGTCCGGCGAGTTCCTGGCCGACCCTGCTGCCGCACGGGTGGCGATGGGCGTGTTCGTCGGCCTGGTGCTGGGCAAGCCGCTGGGCATCGCCGGCTGCGCCTGGCTGGCCATCGCCAGCGGCCGGGCGCAGCTGCCCGGTGGCGTGAGCTGGCGCCACCTGATCGGCGCCGGCGCCCTGGCCGGGATCGGCTTCACGGTGTCGCTGTTCATCACCGGCCTGGCCTTCACGGACCCGGCGCTGGTCGACGCCGCCAAGACCGCCATCCTGGGCGCGTCGCTGCTGGCCGGCGTGGTCGGCGCGCTGTGGCTGTTCCTGGGGCTACCGGCTGCACGCCCCGGGCGCGAGCTGCACACGCCAGGCGGGGGCGGCGCCGAGGGCTGACCGCCGGCGCTACGGCGAGACGGCGTGGTCGGGCGCCGCGACGGGCACGGCGTGCTCGCCCAGCCCGGCGACCCGGCGACGCCCGCGGCGTCCGGTCGCGGCGAACACCAGCCCGAACCAGGCGGCGCCGACCAGGACGATGGCCGGCCCCGACTGCACGTCGAGGTGGTAGCTGGCGACCATGCCGACGAAGCCGCAGACGGCTCCGACGCCGGTGGCCAGCCACAGCATGCGGGCGAACGAGTTCGTCAGCATCCGGGCGACGGTGGCGGGGATGACCAGGGCCGCGGCGATGAGCGTGACGCCCAGCACCTTCATGGTCGCCAGGATCGAGCCGGCCATCACCAGTGCCAGCAGGGCGTCGACCCGCGCGGTGCCCACGCCCGACACGTCGGCGACCTCGGGGTCGAAGGTCGCGAACAGCAGCCGGCGGTAGCCGAAGAACACCACCGCCGCCGCCAGCAGCGTCACCGCGGCGACGGCCCACACGTCTTCGGGGGCCACTCCCAGGATGCTGCCGAACAACAGCGTCTCGAAGCTGCCACTGCCCGCGCCGCCGAAGACGGCGAACAGCGCCAGGCCCAGCGCGAACGATGCGGTGGTGATGACGCCGATGGCGGCGTCGGAGCCGATCACCCGGCGCCGGGAGATGCGGTTGATCAGCAGCGCCGACGCGACGCCCCACACGGCGGCGCCGAGCAGCACGTTGACGCCCAGCAGGGCGCTGGCGGCGAAGCCACCGAAGATCGCGTGCGCCAGGCCGTGGCCGATGTAGCTCATGCCCTTGAGCACGATGTACACGCCGACGAGCCCGCACAGCGCGCCCGCCAGCGTGGCCACCACCAGCCCGTTGCGGAAGAACGCGAACTCGAAAGGAGCCAGCAGCTGCTCGGTCATCGCGCGGCCCTGCGCATCGGGATGACGTCGGCGACGGGGCTGTGGTCGACGACCACGGGCATGCCCGCGTGCTCGAGCACCTCCATCCGAGCGCCGTAGGTGCGCTCCAGCACCCGAGGGGTGAGCACGTCACGGGGCGCGCCGGCACCGATGACCCGCCGGTTGAGGCACACCAGGTGCGGCAGGTGGGCGGCGATGCCGTTGAGGTCGTGGGTGGTCAGCAGGATCGCCAGGCCGTCGGCGTTGAGGTCGTCGAGCAGGTGCAGGACCTCGTGGCGGGTCTTGACGTCGACGCCGGCGGTCGGCTCGTCCAGCAGCAGCAGCTGCGGCCGGCCCAGCAGCGCCCGGGCGACGAAGACCCGCTGCTGCTGGCCGCCCGACAGCTCCCGGATGTGGCGGCCGGCGACGTCGCCGATGCCCAAGCGGTCCAGCACCGCGGCGACCTCGGCGCGCTCGACCCGGCTCGCCCACGGCCAGACCCGTCCCCCGACGCGGGCCATGAGCACGCACTCGGCGACGGTGACCGGGAAGCTCCAGTCGATGCGCTCCACCTGCGGGACGTAGGCGACGCGCAGGCCGGTGCGGCGCCGCACCGTCCCGGCCAGCGGCCGCAGCGTGCCGGCGACGGCGCGCAGCAGCGTGGTCTTGCCGGACCCGGAGGGCCCGACGACGCCGCTGAACTGCCCCGGCTCCACCGCCAGGTCGGCGTCGACCAGCACGGGGGCGGCGCCGTAGCCGCACGTGACCCGCTCGAGGCGCACCAGCGCTTCCTCGCCGAGGGAGCTCACTGGGGGTACACCGCTCGATCCGGCGCGACGGCGCGGACGTCGAACTCGCGCAGCGCCGCGGCGTCGCCGCCCAGCGCCTCGGTGATCGTGACGTAGTCGAAGCGCATGAGTCCCAGCCAGGAGTGCTCGGGGTCGCCGGGCTGTCCGGGCAGGTCGTCGTCGCGCAGCACGTCGACGTAGCGCGCCCCGGTCTCTCGGCCGATCTGTTCGAGCACCGGGGAGCGGAACACCTCGGAGCCGAAGATCGCGGGCACCCGTTCGGCCCTGACCTGTTCGACGAGCCGCGCCACCTCCCGGGGCGTGGGGTCCTCGAAGTCGGACACCTGGATCGCGCCGACGACCTCGAAGCCGTAGCTCTGGGCGAAGTAGGCGTAGGCGTCGTGGTAGGTCAGCAGCTTGCGCCGGCCCTCGGGGACGGTCGCGAAGGCCTCGCGCATGGCGGCGTCGAGCTCGTCGACGGCGGCGGCGAAGCGCTCGTCGTTGGTCGCGTAGTAGCCGGCGTTGGCCGGGTCGAGCTGCGACAGGGTGTCGCTGATCACGTCCGCGTAGCGCCGCGCCCAGGTCGGGTCGGTCCACAGGTGAGGGTTGGGCTTGCCCTGGTCCCGGGGGAAGGAGAAGTCGTACAGGTAGCCCTGTCCGGGCAGCACGCGGTCGCCGAGCGCCACCAGCACGGCGTCGTCACGCAGGTTGTCCTCGGCCAGCCGCCTGGTGGGCTCCTCGAGCCCGAGCCCGTTGACGAACACCACGTCCACGGTGGCAAGCAGCTCGGCGACGCTGGGGCGGGGTTCGAAGGTGTGCGAGTTCGTGCCCTCCGGCACCACACCGGTGACGTCGGCCAGATTGCCGGCCACGTTGGCGGCGATGCTGGTGATCGGCGCGACGG
>DASZOD010000142.1:0-8458 GCA_035550935.1 Egibacteraceae bacterium
AGCAGCAAGGCGAACAGCGCGATCCGCGCGTCCGGGCGCCCGACCGCGCAGCCGAAGACGAAGGCCCCGTAGACCGCGAAGTCCGCCACGATGTCCAGGTAGCCGCCGCGGTCGGTCCCGCCGCCGCGGTGCCGCGCAACAGGGCCGTCCAGGCCGTCCGCAACGCGGCTGAGCAGCCACAGCACCAACGCGAGCGACCAGGCAGCGGCTCCGGCCGCGACCGCAGACCCAACTCCCAGCAACAGACCGGCGGCGGTCAGCGCCTGCGCCGACACGCCGGCCCCCGACAGCCACGCGGCGACGAGGTCCAACGCCGGGCGCAGCCGGGTGCGCACCTCGCGGTCGAGCATCGCCTGCGTCTCCTGCTGGCGGCCGGGGCACCAGCCTGCGTCCTCCCCCCCTGTTTTCCCAGCGCGTGCCCGTGAGTCTCCGAGCCCGGCCGTGGGTCGCCGCGCTGCCGGCGTTGCTGACCGTCGCCGTCCTGTTCGGCGGAGCGCTCGCCGGCGCGGTGGGCAGCAGTCTGCAGCCCGACCCGGTCGCCGGCGGGGAACAGAGCCTGGCGGCCTGGCGGGAGGTGCTCGCCGACCCGGCGTTCCACGCCGCGCTGGCATTCACCGCCTGGATGGCCGTCGTCACCACCGTGCTGGCGGTCCCCGCGGCCGTGCTGGTCGCGGTCGCCGTGCGGGGGCGGGCCTGGGCGCGCACGGCGGCGGCGCTGCCGATCCTGGTACCGCATCTGCTGGTGGCGGTCGTGACGGTGGCCTGGCTCGGCCCCGGCGGGCTGGCGGAGCGGCTCGTCGGTGCGCTGCCCGTCGATGTCGTCCGGGCGCCGTCCGGCCTCGGCGTCGTCGTGGTCTACCTCTTCAAGGAGGTGCCCTTCCTGGCGCTGCTGATCCTCGCCGTGTGGGATGGCGACATCGGCGCGCGCGAGGAAGCCGCCGCCGTGCACGGCGCCGGCGCGCGGGCGCGTCTGCTCCACGTGGTGCTTCCCGCCGTACGCGGACCCGTTCTCGTCGGCGCGCTCATCGTCGCGGCGTTCGTCGTCGGGTCGTTCGAGGTGCCGCTCGTCGTCGGCCCCACCCGGCCGGAGACCGTGGCGACCTACGCGCTACGCGTCACCCAGGTCGCTGACCTCGCGGGCCGCGCGCGCTCGGCCGTCGCGCTGCTGGTCACGACGGGCGCGACGCTTCTGCTCGCCGTCGTGGCCGCCGTCGCCCTGCGAGGTCGCCATGGGTAGGACCCGAGCACCCCGCCTGTGGTCGGCGCTGGCGGCCGTCCTGGCCGGGGCGCCGCTGGTCGTCCTGCCGTTGCGGGCAGTCGCCGACGTCTGGCGCGCACCGGCGGTGGTGCCCCAAGAGTTGGGGACCCGCGGCCTCGCCACCCTCGCGTCCCCGGGAACGCGCGCCGGCGAGGCCGTCGCGACGTCTCTTGCCGTGGCGGCGGCGGCGACACTGCTCGCAGTGCTCCTCGGCTGGCCTGCCGCCCGGGCGCTCCGCGACGCGCCGCGGCGGCGCCGGCTCGTGCTGCTGGGGCTGCTTGGTCTTCCCTTGCTGGTCCCTCCGTTCGCCGTCGGCAGCGGCTTGGCCGTGTGGTTCCTGCAGCTCGGGCTCGCCGACACGGCGCTCGGTCTCGTCGCCGGACACCTCGTCTACGTCCTGCCGTACGTCGTCCTGCTCCTGGCGGCAGCCTTCGGCTCCGAAGTGCGGAAGCTCGAAGAGGTTGCGAGCACGTTGGGCGCGGGACGCACCGCCCGCCTGAGATTCGTCACCGTGCCCGCCGCGGCGCGGCCGCTGTCGGTCGCGGCCCTGCTGGGGTTCCTGGTCAGTTGGAGCGACTACGGCACGAGCCTCGCCGTCGGCGGCGGCCGCTTGATGCTGCCGCTCGTGCTGCTGCCATTCGTCGGCCGTGACCCCCAGGTGGCCTCCACGATCGCGTTGGTGTTCCTGGTCCCGCCGGTGGTCGCCCTCCTGGCGTTGCGGCGGGTGTGGCGCTGAACGCGGCAGAACGCGGACGCCAGCGAACTAGCGACGCAGTTGGCTGCGGGCTCACTCGCTCGCTGACGCCTCGAGTACCGCCAGCAGCGCTCCGACCGGTGGCCGGTCATCGCGTTCCTGTGGCCGGGCGTATGCGACGACGCCAGCGCCGTCAACGACGAAGTCGCCCCCCAGCTGCTGTGCGTCGCGACCCGGCGGCCTCAGCCGCTCGCCTGCAGACAGCAGGCGCAGGTATTGCAGCCAGACTCGGCCGTCCAGCCAGACCTTCCACCAGGGCGCCCGCGGCAGGCCCCAGTCCCCGTAGGCCGATCCCGTGACGTCGAGGACCACAGGGTATGGGCAGTCGACATCCTTCAGGAGTCCACGACGCAGCGCGTCAGGCTCGTCGTGGGCCACGAAAACGGCCGTCGCACCTGCCCTGGCGATCCGCGGCCGGCTGGTCACCACCTTCACGAGGTGGGCGCGACAGATCAGTCAGCCGGCGTGTCGCAGGAAGGAGACCAGCACCGGCCGGCCGCGCTGCTCGCGAAGGTCGAAGGTGTCTGACTGGAGGGTGGGACCGACCAGACCCGGGGCTACGTCGCCTCTCTTCGGCGCTCGAACGTCGCACACCAGCCTGCCTCCTGTCCACGCCGGGACCGACCGTTGACCTCTGCAGATTCTGTCACCGTTGCTCTGGCCCCGGGGCTGGGCCATGAGCAGTCCGATTGGGGTAATGCAGACACCTCCCGCGGCAGCGGAACGCGCGGGCCGCACACCGGCAGTCAGCCGACGGCGCCAGGACGAGTGCTCGTACCATGGAGGTGACTGCGCCAGCCCCACAGCGTTGGGTAGACAAGCCCCGCCTGGGCGGGGATCGGTCCTGGAATTCCTACCGCAGTGACGGCATGAGGAAGGCGATCGATGGCCGGGGCCGAGCCTGAAGAGCAGATCCGGCTGCCCATGTTCTACCAGTCCTGGCGTGACGTCACCTTCCTGCACTGGCGCTACGAACCCAGCGCCGTTCACGGGCTTCTGCCCAGCGGCCTGGAGCCTGACGTTCGAGACGGCGCCGCATGGGTCGGCCTCACGCCGCTTCGCGTCGAGCGCTTCCGCTTGCCCTTGCTGCCGCCTGCTCCTGGCGTGTCGAGCTTCCCCGAGACGAATCTCCGCACGTACGTACTCGGCCCCGACGGCAGCGACGGCCTGTGGTTCTTCACCCTCGAGGTGGACAGCATCCCCACGACCGTCGCTGCCCGTCTCGGCTTCCGGGTGCCATACCGGTGGGCCGAGATGCAGGTGGAGCGCAACGGTCCTCGCATCGGCTACCGCAGTCGACGCCGGGGTCGGCCGGCGGTGGGCCATCGCATCGTGGTCGAGCCGAGCGCGCCGTTGCAGGCCCAAGAGCTAGACGAGTTCGACCACTGGCTGACGGGCCGGTGGCGGGCCTGGACGAGGATCGCCGGTAGGTGGGCCGATCTCCGGGTGCACCACCCGCCGTGGCCGCTGTGGCGGGCGGAGTTGGCAACACTGGAACAGACGCTGCTGACCAGCGTGGGCCTGCCCCCTCCCGACCACCCTCCCCTGGTGCATTTCTCCCCTGGCGTCGACGTGCGGTTCGGCCCTCCCCGCTTCTCTCGCTGAGCCTGCTGCGTGATGGGGACGGCAGGCGCGACCGTCGCCAGGTCCGGTGGCCGATTCCGTGCCCTGCCGGCGGCGGACCATGCTCGTGCCTCGCTCTGGGCGGCCGAGGCGTAAGGCTGGAACCGGGCTGGGGAGGGCAGCCGCGACCGGCATGCCGATGGCCGGCAGGAGGGGTGGCGAATATGTCGCACCCGGCCGGCGCTGGTGGCCCGAGTCTGCGAGACGTCACCGGCGGCGCGCTCGCCAGGCGCCGGGGGACGCTGTGCGGTGACGAAGCGCTACCCCAGCGCGAACCGAGCGGCGACCAGCGCGGTGCCCAGTAGGACCATCCCCCACGACAGCGCCCGCAGCGCGTCTTCGAGTGGAGCCAGCACGAACCGCTCGTCGAAGCGGCGCGTCGGGGCGTCGCCGGCGGCCCGGACCCGGATCTCGACGCCGTCGGTTTCCCGACGCAGGAACCGCGCCGGCGTGCTGAGCGCCCGCTGCGCCCATGACACCGCGAACGCAGCGCCCGCTGCCAGGAGCGCGGGCACGGTCAGCCGCTCGGCCTGCGCGTAGTAGGCGGTGACGACGGGGAAGGCCCCCCAGGCGGCGGCGAAGCCCGCGTGGCTGTGGAGGCGGCCGCCGAAGAGTTCCAGGTTGTAGCCGACGACGAGGACGACCCCGACCGCGATCAGCGCGATCGCTCCGGCCACGAACCCCGCATCCTCGGCGACCCGCACCAGCATGACGATGCCGATCGCCGCGGCGCCGGCCAGAGAGACACCGGCCGCCGCGACCAGCGTCCGGCTGGAGATCGCTGTCCGCAGCGGCCGCCCATTCAGCTCGTCCAAGGCGTGCGCCGCGATACCCAGGGCGAGGAAGAACGCAAGGAGGGTGGCCACCAGCCGCCCGGCGTCGAGTCGGGGTGCCAGGCCCGCCCCGAGCGCGACGTAGCTCAGGTGCCACAGCGTGTAGGGCGGATGCAGCATCGTCCACCAGTCCCGCCAGCGCCCGGCACCGGCGGCGTAGAAGGCGCGGCGTCGTCCGACCCCGCCGGCGGACCCTGCTGCGCGCTCAGCCACCTGCCTTCCTCCCCCACATGACGACCCCAGCGCCGAGGCTCATGATGCGGTGGTGGACGTCGACCATGCCCGCCCGGTGGCAGGCCGCCAGGGTCCGCGCCAGCGGCCACCGGCGGTGATGCTCGGAGATGCTCGGCCCGAGGAAGCGCCCGACCTCGTACCACGGGCGCCCCGCCAGCGAGCCCAGCGCCGGCAGGCCGACCCGGGTGTACAGCCACCACATCCCGTGCCAGGCGGCGTTGGGAGGCACGTGGAACTCGAGCCAGGCCACGACACCGCCTGGGCGCAGTACCCGCAGCAGTTCGCGCAGCGTCGCGGCCGGGTCCGACACGTAGCGCATGAGGTAGGTGAAGGTCAGCGCGTCGAACGTGTCGTCGCGGAACGGGAGCTGCTCGGCGCGTCCGAGCGCGAGCCGGATGCGGTGCGCGCGGCCGTCCTGTGCGACCGGCGCCTGTCCGCGTCGGAGCATCGCCTCGGTCAGGTCGATCCCGGTCACGTTGGCGGCGGTGCGTTGCGCGACCTGCCGTGCCACCCCGGCGGTGCCGGTCGCGACGTCCAGCACGGTGGTGGGCGCGGCCGCCACCACCTGATCCACCATGGTCCGCCGCCACCGGGCGTTCTGCCCGAAGGACAGCAGCTCGGCGAGCAGGTCGTAGCGTCGTGGCAGCCCGCTGAACAGCCGGCGAGCGAAGGTGTTCGGTGGCGTCCCCGTGCGCGCAGGTGCGGTCATGGTCCGTCGTAGCGTAGAGGCCGGGAGGCGACCGTGACCCAGCATCGTTGTGACGTCCTCGTCGTCGGCGCCGGTCCGGGCGGGTGCGTCACCGCGCTGGTCCTGGCCAGAGCCGGCGCCCGGGTCGTCCTCGTCGACAAGGCGAGCTTCCCCCGCGACAAGGCCTGCGGCGACCTGGTGGGCCCCCGGGGGGTGCGGCTCCTCGACGACCTCGGGATCGCCACGCCGGGGGCGCTGGAGATCACCGGGATGCGGGTGGTGGGGCCGACCGGGCGCGTGGTCGACCATCCCCGTCATCGGGGACGGACCTACGCCGACCATGGGATCATCCTGCCCCGCGCCCGGTTCGACGCGGGCCTTCTGGAGGCCGCGCGCGAGGCGGGCGCCGAGTTCCGCCGCGGATCGGCGACCACCACGATCGTGGGGCGACACGGTCTTGAGGGCTTCGCGCTGTCCGACCGCAGCCAGGTCCGCGCCGACGTCGTGGTCGGGGCGGACGGGGCGCTCAGCACCGTCGCGCGGATGGCGGGCCTGGTGCGGCCCGAGGTGGCACTGTGGGGCCTGGCGCTGCGCTGGTACGTCGACGCCGACGCCGATGTGCCCACAATCGTGCTGTGGGAGCCTCAGCCGTGGCGGGCCCTCCCCGGCTACGGCTGGCTCTTCCCGGGCCCGGACGGTCGGGCGAACGTCGGACTGGGGATCGGCGTGCTGCACGACCGCCGTGCCGGGGCGGCCCTCCCGCGTCTGGTCGAGCCCTTCCTTGGCGACCTGCGCCGCAGCGGCCTGCTGACGTCCCGACCCGACGCCGCGACCCGACGGGGTGCATGGTTGCGGCTGGGGATGGTGGGGGCCGTGCCCGCCCGTGACCGGATCCTGCTCGTCGGTGACGCGGCCGGCCTGGTCAACCCGCTGCAGGGTGAGGGGATCTGGGAGGCCATGGGCAGCGGACGGGCCGCGGCCGAGGCCATCCTGGCCCACCCCCAGTGTCACGCCCCCGCGTACAGGGACTTCCTCGCCCGGGCGTTCGGGCGTTTCCACGGCGCGAACGCCGCCATCCACGCGGCGCTGCTGCCGCACCCGCGGGCGGCCGCCGCCGCGGGCCGCCTCCTCACCGCACCGGCAGGCGGGCGACTGGTCGCGGGCGGATGGGCGCTGTACTGGAACGACCTCCTCGACGGGGCGCGACCGAGCTGGGCGGGGACTGTGGCGGCGATGGGCTCCGCCGGCGTCGACCTGCTGACCAGGCGCAGCCGCATCCGCCGGTCGGTCGCGTCGTCGCTGACGGTCGATCACGAGCGGCGACCCGAGGGTGCGCCGACCGCCGACGTCCGCGACGCTGAGGCCCCGCCCGAACCGGTGCAGGGCTTCCCGGCCAGGCCGGTCAGGTGAGGGCCCGTGCGAGCCGGTCAGCCAACCGGGTCGCCGATCGCGGCGGCGCCGTCGAACAGCAGGACCTGCCCGACGCGGTCGCGGTGGGCCTGGAGGAACCGCTCGGCGGGCCCGTCGCCGTCACCGGAGCCGTCGACCAGCAGCAGCACACCTCCAGGTCGCGTGCCCTGACCGCCGTGGGCGGCCACCGCTCCGGCGGCCAGCGCGTCGGGGAAGCTCCGGCCGGTCGCGACGTAGACGGTGTCGAGGCTGTGGCCGCGGGCGAGTCCCAACTCGGCGAGCGCCACCGCGGTCGCGTGGCGGTCGGTGCCGGCCACCCGGGTGGGTGACGGCAGCCGCTGCTCGACGCTGGCGGCGACCGCGGCCGTGCCGCCGGCGACGACGGTGCACCCGACCCCCAGTTCGGTGATCGCCGCCTCGGTGGACGCCGGGATCTCGTCGCGCTCGACGAGCAGGACCGGGCTGCCGGCGCGGGCGGCGAGCCCCGCCGCCGCCAGCGCGTCCGAGTAGCTTGCCGTTGGCGACGAACGCCTCGTCGTGGTGCCCGCCGAGCTCACGCGCGACCGCCGCGGCGGTGGCGACGACGACCGACCCGACGATCCCGAAGCCCTGCCTGGAGGCGCGGACAGCGGTCCCCACGCGGTCGGATCCGGCGACGCGGTCGACAGGAGCGGGCAACCGGCAGCTGTTGGCGCGCTCCTGCGGCGTCTGCTCCTCGGGGAAGGCGACGAACCCGCTCGGCGGCGGCTCGCTGCCCTCGGCCACCCAGGCATCGAGCAGCTCCAGCCCGTCGCGGAAGCAGGGGAAGATCGGTCGGAAGACGTCGGGGTGGCGGTCGGCCGCCGTGTCCACATGGGTGCCACCCTCCACGACGTAGTAGCGGAAGCGGTCGCCGTGGCCGGCGGCGCGCACCCGGCGCGCGTAGACGTCGGAGTCCGTGCTGATCGGCAGCAGCGCGTCGAGGCTGCCGTGGAGGGTGAGCAGCGGGCGGCCGTGGGTGTTGCCGCTAAGGAACTGGCCGCGCAGGCGGTGCTCGGCCTCGGCGACCGAGCGGCGGTTCAGCAGCACCAGCGCCGCCACCTGGGCGGCGCGCTCCAGCGTGCGCAGGTCGGCGGCGGCGACCTGCGACCGACCGGCGAGGACCAGCGCGCCGAGCTGCTCGGCGCCGGCCACGACCGGCGTGATCCACGCGCCGCCGGCGACGTCGACGGTTCGGCCCAACGCGCGCGTGCGAGCCAGCCCGCCCGCCAGGTCGTCCAGCGCCGCGGCGGAGTCACCGGCGACGACCCGACCGTTGCCGTCGACGACCGTCAGCGTCCCCTCCAGCACCTCCGCCAGCGCGGCGGCCACGTCCCCCAGGTCGCCGCCCTCCAGCACCACGTCGGTGAGCCGCTGGTGGACTGCCGCGGCGCGCTCGACGGCGTCGCTGTGCTCCCGCACCAGCGCGCTGGCGGAGCCGATCGTCATCGGGATGGCCACAACGCTGTCGGGCTCGATCGCGCTGTTCGGGGAGGCGAACAGGAACGGCGCAGAGCTCGCCGTCGACGAGCTCAACGACGCCGGCGGCGTCCTCGGCCGGCCAGTGCGGCTTGAGGTCAGAGACGACCAGGCCAAGCCGGAGGTCGGCGCCCAGCTGGCCCGCGACTTCATCATCTCCG
>DASZOD010000143.1:0-1828 GCA_035550935.1 Egibacteraceae bacterium
CGGGCGGCAGGCACCCGGCTCGTCGCCGGTGACGTTGGGGCGGTGCTCCACGTTGGGACCGGTGACGCGCTGGCCCCCCCAGGTCTGCGCCACGGTCACCTTGCCGGCGGTCACCGGGTCCAGACGCGCCCGGTTGAGGTGCGCGGCCGGCGCGGTACCGCCACCGATGCCCCCGCACTCGCTGGAGTAGGAGGAGAGGTCCTGGTACTGGTCGCCGGTGATCGGGCGGCAGGCGCCGGCCTCGTTCCCGGTGACGCGCTCGCTGCGGCCGGCGGCCGTGCCGGTGACGGCCAGCCCGCCGTCGGTGGTCTCCAGCGGGAGCCAGGGCCCGTCCCCGCTGAAGGCCGTCATTCGAGACGGGACCCCCAGCCTGGTGCCGACCGCGGACGCGCCGTGCGGGTCGGCCCGGCGCGGGAACTGCGCCGGACGGTAGGTGCCGTCGCTGCGTGGGGTCAGGTCGTCGTCGAACTTCTGGTCGGCTTCGCCGGTGATGGGGAGGTGCTCGCCGGCCTCATCACCGGTGATGGGCACCTTGCTACGAACCGTGGTGCCCGAGACGACGAGGCCCTGCGGCGTGCGCACCAGCCCGACCTGCGGCCCGGCGCCCAACGCGGGGGCCGGCCCGTCGGCCGCGACGTACTGCGGGCCCGACACCGGGAGCGCGGCGCCGGCCTCGTCGCCCGTGACCCGCACGCCCGGACCGATCCGCAGCCCGGTCACCCGCTGGCCGCCGTGGGTGGGCGACACGACGACCTTGGGCGGGTGCGTGACCCGGCCCTCCCGCTGCGGCCTGCTGATCCCTGCGCTGCCGAAGCGGCTCGCCTCGGCGCGCCGAGCCCGGGCCTGCTCACGACCCGAGCCGGTGCCGTCGACGTGCTGGTCCTCCGCGGCGGGTGGCGCGCCGGCGCCGGCTGCAGCCGCCGTCCCGTTACCGTCGCCGTTCAGCGCCTGCTTGCCCTGGGACAGCTGGCGGCGGCGCTGCACGGAAACGGCGCGGCCGAGGTTGGCTGCGCCCGCGCCGTCGGTCGCGACCGCCGTCCCCCCAGGAGGCACTTGCGCGCCGCTTGGCGCCCCTTGACCGTTGGAAGCGGCGGGGGGCGCCCCCGCGCCGTTGACGTCCAGGTTCTCCGCCTGGAGCTCAGCCGCCCGGCCGTGAAGGAGGGCTGGCTGCACCGCCGCGGGCGGCGCGCCGGCGCCGTTCAGCGCCTCCTTGCCCTGGGACAGCTGGCGGCGGCGCTGCACGGAAACGGCGCGGCCGTTGGTCGCGGCCGCCGTCCCCTCCGGAGCGCCTTGCGCGCCGCTCGGCGCCCCTTGACCGTTGGAAGCGGCGGGGGGCGCCCCCGCGCGGTTCACGTCCAGGTTCTCCGCCGCGGGCGGCGCGCCGGCGCCGTTCAGCGCCTCCTTGCCCTGGGATAGCGCCAAGCGCCGCGACCTCGCCGCGGCGCGGCCCTCACGGGCAGCATTGCTGAACTCGTCCAAGTCACCGTCGCCGGCCGCCTGGCCCGCATACATTCCCATTTCTCAGCGGGCTCCAGCGCGGTGGACGGTGAAGGCCGTGCCCTGAGTCTGCATGTAGTTGTCGTAGCCGAGGAGGCGCACGTGCTGGCCGGGATTGGCGCGGTGGCACGCGTCGAGCTCGGCCATGACCTTGTCCACCGACCGCTCACCGAAGTACGGGAGCTCCCACAGGTACCAGAAGTTCGAGACGGCCTGCTCGGGCTCCGTGTGTTCGATGGCCGGGGTCCAGCCCTGCTGGATGAGGTACGCGATCTGCTGGCGGAGCCGCTCGGGCGTCATCGGTGGCAGGTAGGAGAAGGTCTCCACATGG
>DASZOD010000144.1:0-3168 GCA_035550935.1 Egibacteraceae bacterium
GTGGCGGGGTGGCCGGCGGCGATGCCTGCTGGGGGTCGCACGCCGGGTAGCGTACGGCTCGGGTTACCCCATCCGGCGGCCGGAAGGGCTGCCACGGCCCCTCAGCCAGGAGTCCCCGTGGACGCTGTCGAACTGCTGACCTCGGACCACGACGCCCTGCGCGACCTGTTCCGGCGCTTCGAGCAGGCGGTGGAGGCAGGCGACCGCGACCGGCAGCAGGAGCTGTGCCGCACCATCGTCGCCCAGCTGCGGCTGCACACCGCCGTCGAGGAGCAGGTGTTCTACCCGGCGGCGCGCGAGGCCAGCGACGAGGCCGAGACGCTCGTGCGCGAAGGCCTCGAGGAGCACCACGTCGTCGACGGGCTCATCGACGAGCTCGGGCCGCTGGAGCCCAGCGACGAGGCGTTCGCGCCCAAGATGACCGTGCTGATCGAGAACGTCGAGCACCACGCCGAGGAGGAGGAACAGGAGCTGTTCCCCGAGCTGCGCGAACGCTTCGGCGACCAGCGGCTGGCTCGGCTCGGCGAGGCGCTGCGGCAGGCCAAGCAGCGCGGCGCCTCCGGCGGGTCGGAGCCGGCCGCGCCCGGCGGCGACGCCTAGAAGGCCCAGCGGCTGGTCCCGGTCGACGGGACTTCAGTGGCGCGCTGAACGCACCGACACCTGCAGACAGCCCCGGGTACGCCCGGAGGCTCGGGCGGGCCTCGCCCCTGATCCCGGCGAGGTCCGTCGCGCAGGCAGTCGTCCCGTGTCGGTGGTCGGTCCATGCCCCTCGCCCGTCACCTGCTTTGGTGCGCCAAGGCGCTGCTGTGCCTGTCGCTGCCGGCCGCCCTCACCGCCGCAGAACCCGGCGTCGCCGCCGCGGCCGACGCGCCGGCCTTCAGCGGTCCCGCCACGGTGCCCGTCGCCGCCGATTTCGCCAGCGAGGTCTACGCCGACCCCTGGGACTACGCCAACAGCATCGACCTCAACACCGACGACGGCCCGGCGTTGAACGTACGCGACGTCACGTCCGCCGACGGCACGATCGCTTTCGACGTCGACTCGGCCGCCTGGATCTCGCCGCTGTGGACCGGCTGGCCCGGCGCCCTGTACGCCGGTCGGGAGGGCCCGGTCCGCCCGGTGGTCGCCGACCGCTACAGCCACGCGTCGCTGCGCCTGTACGCCTCCCGGTGGCTACCCGCCAGCCTGTTCTGGGACCGCTGCCCGCCCACCGCCCCGGCGCCCTGCCGCGGCGAGGTGACGTTCGGGGTCGACCAAGGCTGGCACACCTACGTCCTGCCGTTGCGCGAGCTGTCGAGCGGCCAGCAGCATCCCTGGGCAGGCGACGTCGTCGGCCTGCGCCTGTCGCTGGGCGCGGGCGCCCCCACCCACCTCGCGCTGGACTGGCTGCGCCTGTACCGGCCGGACGCCACCACGCCCGACGTCACCGTACGCGCCGCCCCGGCCGCCAGCGCGCAGGGCCGCCGCGGGGACCGCGACGGCGGCGACCGCCAGGGCCGCGGCGGCGTCACCCTGTGGTGGGATGCCGACGCCGACCCGGGCAACAACACCCCCGACAACCCCGGCTGGGGCCAGCTGCCGCTAGGAGCCGAGGAGGGCACCGGAGTCTTCGCCGCAGCCGCCTACCCGCCGGGGACCTACCGCTTCTACCGCGTCAGCGACGGGCAGACGTCGGCCTACAGCCAGCCGCTGACGGTGGCGCCGGCGCCGCTGCCGATGCTCGATGACCCCGACGAGGCCGGCGGGGAGGACTACGCCACCGCGGTCACCGGCGACCCGTGGGACTTCTCCCAGCCCTCCGATGTGGTCGGCATGGACAACGTGGGCGACGTGGCCTGGGCCGACGACCAACTGCACGGCACAAACGCCGGGCCTGCGCCCAACGATCCCAACGTCTACCTGCGGGTGGGGGCGCCGATCGAGCCCGAGCGTTACCACCGGCTGACGGTCGCCATGCGCTACGACGGCCCGTTCAGCCTGGCCGACGCGGTCGGCGGCGGCACCCACGGCCGCTGGTCGTGGACCACCCAGGACATGGCCGCCGGCATCGGCGCGGTGCCCGAACAGGTGGTGCAGACCAAGGAGCTGGTCACCTACACCGACCCGGACCGCTACACCGTGGACCTGCACACCGACCCGCGCGAGTGGGTGATGGAGGACGACAGCGGCTACCGCCACGGCTGGCGCGGCGGCGGCGTGGTCACCGCACGCCTCGACGTCAACGAGGACCGCGGGCCGCGGCGCTGGCACCTCGACGACGTCCAGCTGCGCGCCGACGACGAGGCCCGTGGCGGCGCCTTCGACATCCGCTGGCACGACAACAATCCCGCCACCGCCGCCGGCGCCACCGTGTCGTTGTACTACGACAGCGACGACCGCGGCTTCGACGGCACCCTCCTCGCCGCCGGCGTGGCCCAGCACGAAGGCGTCAACGGCTACCGTTGGGACACCGGCGGGCTGCCCACCGGCCGCTACTGGGTGTACGTCGTGGCCGACGGGGGCGTGGCCACCGGCCGCTCGTACTCGACCGGCCCGGTGGCGGTGACGTTCACCCCCGCCCGCTACGGCCCTCGGGTCGCTGCGGCTCGGATCGCCGGAGCCGACCGCATCGCCACGGCGGTGGCCGTGTCGCGCGACACGTTCCCGGGCGGCGCCGGCGCTGCGCTGGTGGCCAACGCCGCAGACTTCTCCGACGCTCTGGCCGCGGCGCCCCTGGCGGCGGCCGCAGGCGGGCCGGTGCTGCTGAACCCGTCCGGGCGGCTGGACGGCGCCGTGGCCGCCGAGATCCGCCGGCTGGACGCCGAGTCGGTCTACCTGATGGGCGGGGTCAACGCCCAGTCCGCCGCGGTCGAGCAGTCGCTGCGGGCGCTGGGAGGCGTCACCGTGACCCGGGTATCAGGTCCCGACCGCTTCCAGACGGCGGCCGCCGCCGCGAACGTCGCGGTCCGCCGCTGGCGCGACGACGGTGCTCGCCAGGTCGGCCGGCGGGTGCTGGTCGCCAGCGGCGGGTCGTTCGCCGACGCGCTGGCCGCCGGCGCGCTGGCCGGCCCCGCGCGGCTGCCGCTGCTGTTGACCGGGCCGGGCCCGGCGTCGACCGTGACCCACCGGGCGCTGGCCGACCTGGGCGCCGACGAGCTCGTCGTCGTGGGCGGCCGCGCGGCGCTGCCC
>DASZOD010000145.1:0-4562 GCA_035550935.1 Egibacteraceae bacterium
CCTCCTGCGTCGTCGCGTCGTTGCCGCCCTCGGGCTGGATCGGGCCCGGTGGGACGGCGGCGTCGCCGAACACCGGGTGCGCCGGGTTCTCGGTGGCCGGCCCGTGCTTGGCCTCGTGGCAGGCGTCGCGGGCCTCGGCGCTGTCAGCCTCACGCATGCACTCGCCGAAGGCGCGGACCTCGGCGGAGCGCACCTGGCCGAAGTTGTCGGGCCGGGCGGTGTCGGTCTCGGGCCGGGGGGTGTCGGTCTCCGGCGGGAGGACCAGCGCGTCCGTGCCTTCGACGGCGGCGGTGTCGGCCAGGAACGGTACCGGCACGCCGTTGGCGGCCAGCGCGGCCCCGCCGACCACGAACACGACCACCAGGGCCAGGGCGTTGACGAAGAGCTTTCGGTGCACGGGACGTCCTCCTCGGTGTGGCTTGGCGGGCCGCCGGTCTCCCACCGGCAGCGGTGTGTCGTCGTTCCAGCGCGCGACCTCCGGCAATGGTTACGGCCTGGACTACCGGCCGCGCCGGTGCCCGTACGCAACGTCACCCTCAGGGGCTCCATGCGCTACGGTGCGGCAAGCGACCCGGAGGGCAACAGCGTTGGCAGAGCTCGCGGTCACCGCCATCGGCGCCGACCGGCCCGGCATCGTCGCGCGCGTCAGCGGGGTGCTGCTGGAACACGGCGGCAACCTCGAGGACGCGTCGATGACGATCCTGCGCGGGCACTTCGCGATCATGCTGTTGGTCACCACCGACGCCGACCCGGCGGCGCTGGAGGCCGCGCTGGCCGACGCCACCGCCGACCTGGACCTGGTGGTGACCGTCCGCCCGGTCGGCGAGGGCGCCGACAGCCCGCCGCCCACGCACGTCGTCAGCGTCTACGGCAGCGACCGACCCGGCATCGTGCACGGCGTCGCCACGGTGCTGGCCGAGCACGACGTCAACGTCAGCGACCTGACCACCCGGCTGATCGAGGGCGAACACCCCGTCTACGCGATGATGCTGGAAGCCGCAGTGCCCGACGCGGTGGACCCCGACCGGCTGGCCGAGGCGGTCGCCACCCGCGTGGACGACGTCGAGGTCACCATCCACCCGCTGGAGGCCGAGACCTTCTGATGCCCGAGCGGCCCGTGGTGGCGGTCCCCAACCCGGTGCTCAAGCAGGTCGCCGTCCCGGTCGGCGCCGCGCCGGCGCTGAGTTGCGACGCCCTGCGGCGGCTCGCCGCGGACCTGGTGGACACCATGCGGGTGTCGCCGGGCTGCGTGGGCCTGGCAGCGCCCCAGATCGGCGTGGCCCGGCGCGGCTTCTGCGTCGACGTGTCCGGCCACCCGTCACAGCTCGCGCGTGCTGGCGCACAGACCCCGGCTGCCCGCAACCACGGCCTGATCGTGCTGTTCGACCCCGAGCTGCTGCACGCCGGGGACTCCCTGGTGCGCCGCGAAGGCTGCATGAGCGTTCCCGACCTCACCGCCGACGTACGCCGCGCCCTGCGCGTGGTCGTGCGCGGCACCGGGCCCGACGGGCGGGAGCGCGTCGTCGACGCCGAGGGCTTCGAGGCCCGCGCGGTGCAGCACGAGCTCGACCACCTCGACGGGCTGCTGATCCTCGACCGGGTCGCCTCGCTGCACACCGACGTGTTCCGCCGCAGGGTCTACCAGCCCCGCCGCGCGCCCCGATGACGCGGGCGGTGTGCTCGTCGCGGCGCCAGACTGCGGGGCCGAGATCCTGCCTGACGCGGCTGCCCGATCGCGGCTGCGCGTCAGACGAGCGGGTTCACGGCTGCGACACCCGGAAAGCGCGCGTAATCGCGGTCAACCGTCCACAGCTCGCGGACCCCGTGGGACCGGCACAGCGCCGCGACCCGGCCGTCGTGCACCAGCGGGCCAGCGACACGGGCGGCGAGCAGGACGTCTCGCAGCTGCTCCCAGTGATCGTCTGCCTCACCCAGCAGCGTCAGACCGGGCGCCTCGACCCAGGCGTCGACCTGGTCGACGGCAGCGTTCAAGGGGCTGGGAGGATCGAAGACGCGGGGGTGAGTCACGATGGCGAGAAACTCGTGGAGGCACGGCCACGGCAGTGCCCACCGAGCCCGGCCCTCGGCCAAGCGCCGGACCGCGGCTGCCGCCGGCTCGTGGAAGTCGCTGTCGCGGCGGTGCGCGTAGACGAGGACGTTGGTGTCGACGGCGATCAACCGCCCCGCCCTTCGTACGCGGCCTCCCTGATGCGAGCCCACTCGCCGGCGCGGAAGTCCGGACACAGGCCCTGACCTCCGACGCTGGCGTCACGGAGTCGGAATCGACGAGGGCGCCGACGGCTCTGGACCACCTCCCGCAGCCCGGCCTCGATGAGTTCACGCAGCGTGGTGTTCTGCTCAGCGGCGACCCGTCGGGCCTCAGCGAGCAGGGCGTCGGGGATGTCCACGGTGGTTTTCATATTGCAGACCATATCAGCCGACCCATAACCCCATACCCGGGGGCCGAGTCCGGTCGTCGCTGCTGGCCCAGCGCCGGCAGGCCCACGGTGGCTGCGGCCGGCCCAGCTCCGGTTCGTTACCATGCGCCACCGACCCGCCGCTCAGCCGTCTGACGGGACAGCATGGACACCCTCGACCTGATACGGATCGCGGCAAGCCTGACCGTGCTGGGCATCGCCGGCTGGCTGGCCGTCCGGCGCATCGCCTTCCTGGTGCGGCTGCTGACCAAGGCCCGGCCCATGCCCGAGCGCATGGGCCGCTGGGGCGAGAAGCTGCGCTGGCAGCTGCGCCACGTGCTGGGTCAGCAGAAGATCCTGAAGTGGACCGGCCCCGGCGTGCTGCACGCGTTCATGTTCTGGGGCTTCCTGGTCCTGCAGTCGCAGACCGTCGAGGCCGTCGGCGAGGTCTTCGACCCCCACTTCCACATCCCGTTCTTCCGTCCCGGCAGCCGCGCCAGCGAGCTGCTGGGCTTCCTGCAGGACCTGTTCACCGCCCTCGTGCTGCTCGCCATCGCCGGTTTCGCGCTCATCCGGCTCGCGCAGTCCCCCCAGCGGCTGGGGCGCCGGTCGCGCTTCGCGCGCAGCAACCTGCTGCAGGGCTGGTACGTGCTGCTGTTCGAGTCCGGGCTGCTGTACACGGTGCTGGTGCTGCGGGCCACCCGCGCGCTGGAGGGCACGCTGCCCTACCCGGAAGGGGCGTTCGTGTCCACCTGGGTGGCCGGGTTCCTGCGCGGGCTGGGCGACGTCCAGCTCGACGTAGTGGCCACCGCGTTCCTCGTCGCCCACCTGACGGTCTTCTCGGCCTTCCTGCTGTTCACCCTGCACTCCAAGCACCTGCACGTGTTCACGATCGTGCCCAACGTGCTGTTCGCCCGCCAGCCCAAGGCCCTGGGCAAGCTGGAGGCCGAGCCGATCGACCTGGAGCAGATGAGCGAGGAGGACGTCCTGGGGGTCGGCCAGCTGGAGCACTTCGGCTTCAAGCGCTTCCTGGACTTCTACACCTGCACCGAGTGCGGGCGCTGCCAGAGCCAGTGCCCGGCGTGGAACACCGGCAAGCCGCTGAACCCCAAGCTCGTCATCACCGACCTGCGCGACCACCTGTACGCCAAGGGCCCCTACCTGTTGGACCCCGCCAAGGCCGAGGCCGAGCCCGACGCCGAGCCGCTGCGCAAGGTGCTGGTCGGCGACCGGCCCGGCCAGGACAACGCGGTCCTCGACTTCGACGTGCTGTGGACCTGCACCACCTGCGGGGCCTGCGTCGAGGAGTGCCCGGTCGACATCGAGCACGTCGACCACATCCTGGACCTGCGCCGCTACAAGGCGCAGATGGAGTCCAGCTTCCCCCAGGAGGCCGCCACGATGCTGCGCAACCTGGAGAACGCCGGCGACCCGTGGGGGCTGGGCAGCGCCAAGCGTCTGGGCTGGGCCGACGGCCTGGACGTGGCGGTGGTCGACGGGCCGATCCCCGACGACGTCGAGTACCTGCTGTGGGTGGGCTGCGCCGGGGCGCTGGAGGACCGCGCGAAGAAGGTCACCCGCACCGTCGCCGAGCTGCTGGACGCCGCCGGGGTGCGCTTCGCGGTGCTGGGCCCCGCCGAGACCTGCACCGGCGACCCCGCCCGTCGGCTGGGCATGGAGTACCTGTTCCAGATGCTGGCCCAGACCAACGTGGAGACGCTCAACGAGGCCGGCGCGCGCACGATCGTCGCCTGGTGCCCGCACTGCTTCAACACGCTGCGCAACGAGTACCCCGACTTCGGCGGCCGCTACGAGGTCGTCCACCACACCCAGTTGCTGGCCCGGCTCGTCGCCGAGGGGCGGCTGGCCCCCCAGCGCGCGCTGCAGGCGACCGTGACCTACCACGACCCGTGCTACCTGGGCCGCCACAACGACGTCTACGACCCGCCGCGCGCGGTGGTCGACAGCGTCGAGGGACTGACCAAGGTCGAGATGCCCCGCTGCCGCAACCACGGCTTCTGCTGCGGCGCCGGCGGGGCGCGCATGTGGATGGAGGAGCGCATCGGCAAGCGGGTCAACCACGAGCGCGTCGAGGAGGCGCTGGCGCTGCGGCCCGATCTGCTGTCCACCGCCTGCCCCTACTGC
>DASZOD010000146.1:0-14443 GCA_035550935.1 Egibacteraceae bacterium
GTGGCTCCGGCCCCCTCGCGTGAGGAAGTGACCCATGAACGGCCCACCCGACGCGTCACGGTTTCCCAACGAGAGCGACGAGTACCGCCGGGCCCGCAACGCACTGCTCGAAGCCGAGAAGGAGTTGCGCCGGCAGGTCGAGGCCGTGGCCGCACAGCGCCGCGAGCTGCCACTCGGAGGCGAGGTCAAGCAGGACTACCCGTTCGACGAGTGGGACACGAGCGTCGGCAGCGTGCGTCCCGTCCGCCTCTCGGAGCTGTTCGAGAACGGCAAGGACACCCTCTTCCTCTACAACTTCATGTTCAAGCCCGGGCCACAGGGGCCGGTCGAGGTTCCGTGCCCGGACTGCACGTCGATCATCGACGGTGTCGACGGCGCGGTCCCGCACCTCAGGCAGCACATCAACTTCGGGGTGGTGGCGAAGGCGCCGGCCGAACGCTTCACCGCCCACGCACATGCGCGCGGCTGGCGCCACGCGCGGCTGCTGAGTTCGCGGAAAACCACGTTCAACGCGGACTACCGAGCCGAGGGGACGGACGAGGAACAATTCCCGGTGGCCCACGTGTTCGTCCGCCGCGACGGCAGGATCCACCACTTCTGGAGCAGCGAGCTGGGGATGGTCCCTCCGGAGCCGGGCCAGTACCCGCGTCACGTCGACTTCATGTGGCCGCTGTGGGGCATCCTCGACCGCACGCCGGGCGGCCGCGGCGGCGACTGGATGCCCAGCCTCAAGTACCGCTAGACACCCGACTCTCCGCACGCCGGGTGGGGGAGAACAGGGGCCTCGTGGACGGAGTGATCTGCTCGCCGTGCTCGTCCCCTGTTCCGCCACCCAGCTGGGTGTGACCGAGATACGCCAAAGGGCATGCAATGAGATGATCTTGAAGCCCTGAGGCTGAGGCGGTGGTTCACCTCCGGCGGCGGGCCGCCGGGTCGCGGGAGGCGACGTGTGCGGCGACCGCCGACGCCTACAACGCGGGGCTGAGCGCGCGGCGCTAGAAGGGCACGTCGCGGTCGTCTCCGGGCTCCCAGTCGGGGCCCTGCCGGCGGACGTCGTGCCGAGAGGTCGGCTCGTCGATGACCGCGCCGCCGGAGTCCGCCCAACCCTTGAGCTCCTCGGGGAGATGTTCGGCGGGGAACTCGTCGACGCGCAGGCCGAACGGGGCCCCACCGGAGGTGAACCCCGCCACGAATATCAGCTCGCCTCCCCACTCGATCCAGCCATCGGGCAGCCCGTCGCCGACCGGGTCCGACTCATGCTCGTCGCTGCGGGAGCTCTTGGCCCGCTGGTGGACTGCCGGGCGCACCGACCATCGCTCATCCTTCGCCGGCAGCGCGACCCCGAGCATCGTCAGCTCGTCGAAGGCGGTGTAGCGGTCGACGCCGTAGCGCCGCGCGTAGCCCCGCACCGTAGCTTGCGCGCCCGAGTCCAGCCACGCCCGGGCCGAGTCCAGCCGGGCGGGCCGGCGCATCCGGTGATATCGAGGCTGTGGCACTGCGCAAATCCCGGTGTCGATGCGGTTCGTCAGGTGCGAGCGCTGCGATATGCCTGCCACACTTCGGCGGCGAGCCGCCCACGCTCGCCGACGACGAGGCCGGCCGTGCGGGCCCAGGCGCGGACCTGCGCGCTGGTCGGCGACGACGGGCCGGCGGGCTCCGAAGCCGGCTCCGGCCGCGTCGCCGGTGGGCCGCCCGCGGCAGGCAGCGGGAGTCGCGGAGCCCTGGCTGCCGGCGGGTCGGTCGAGAACCGCAGCTTCCGGTAGCCCGCCCGCCGTCGGCGGCACATGGCCTCGAGCATGGGCACCCCGGCGTCACGGTAGTCGTGCACCTCGGCGGTGTCCTTGCCGGGATGCTCACGGAGGATGCGGCCCGCGTACTGGGTGATGCGTTGCGGGGCGGAGACGGGAAAGGCGAGGAACAGCGTGTCTAGGCGCGGGCAGTCGAAGCCCTCACCGATGTAGCGGTCGGTCGCGACCAGCAGCAGCTGGCTGTCCGTGGCCAGCCGTGCGTGCACACCCCGGCGTGTCTTGGTCGCCAGGCCGCCGTGGAGGACCAGGGGGTCGAGGCCGCTGCGACGCAGCCCATCGGCGAGCGCATCCACGTGCTCGGTCCGGCCGCTGAGCACGAGGCAGTTGCGACCCTGGCCCATCGCGCGCACGACGTCGTCGCAGATCTGCGCGGTGCGTCGAGCGTCCTCGACCAGTGCGGCGTGCACGAGCGCGAGCACCTCGCCTCGGGTGAGCCCGTCGGTCGACGTGTCGACCGCCAGCTGGGTGTCGTGGACGTGCAGCCGACGGACCAGGTCGTCGGTGGTCCTGTCGATGCGGTGCCTGATCGGCCCGCACTGCATGACCATGATCTCCTTGAGGCCGTCGGGCCGCTGCGGGGTCGCGGTGAGGCCGAGCCAGCGCCGCGCGCGCACGTCCCTGACCGTCCGCTCGACGGTGGGCGCGGCCACGTGGTGGCACTCGTCGATGACGACCAGGCCGTAGCCGTCGAGCAGCGCGGCGGGGTCCTGGCTGCGGGTGACGGTCTGGAACGTCGCGACGTCCACCGTCCAGGTCGGCTGCCTTTTGCCGGCGCCGATCTGGCCTGCCTCGATCGCCAGGTGGGTGCGCAGCTGGGACCGCCACTGGTCGAGCAGCTCCCTGCGGTCGACCAGCACCAGCGTCGGCGTGCGATGCCGGGCGATCAGCGCGCAGCCCATGACTGTCTTCCCGGCGCCGGGCGGCGCCTCCAACACCCCGAGCTCGTGGCGGCCCAGCTCATCCACGGCCCTGGCCTGCACGTGGGTGAGCGCCCCGGCGAAGGCGGCCTCGATCCGGGCGGGCTCGCTCCGCGCGTCGACGATCTCCAGCCGGCTGCCCGCCTCCTCGATGAGCTTGGTCGCCGCCTCGGTGAGGCCGCGCGGCAGGCGGAGGTGCTCGAGGTCCTCTGCGTAGCAGCGGATGAACCGGGGAGTGGCGTGGTTGGACAGGCGCAGCTGCTGGTTCTTGTGGAACTCCGGGTTGTGCAGCACCGCCAGGTGCTTGAGCGTCGCGTACAGGCTCGGCGGGATCCCGGCCCGGCGGATCGCGAGCATGCCCGCGAGCTGCGCCCGGATCACCGCGGGCGGCCTGGGCTCGGGGCGCAGCGTGGAGCGGTGCGGGCGCGCGTCCGGACCAACGGTGACCGGCCGGAGGTCCTCGACGGTGCGTCGCACGTCGGCCGGCGTCATCCGCGCCAGCGAGCTCAGGAAGGCGAACTGGTCGGGCCACGGTTCGAAGGTGCGCGGGTCGACGAAGACGGTGGTGTTGCGCTCGCGGCACTCGCCCTGCAGCGGCAGCGCGATGAGGTTGCCGAAACCCTGCTGCGGCAGGTAGTCCTGGGACGGGAGGAAGCGGTCGTAGCTGTCGACGTCGAGCTCGCCGCGCAGCGCGATCGCCTCCCGCAGCAGCGCCGCGCCCAGCGCCCTCGCGTCGGCAGCGGCCACCGGGCCGGTGAAGAAGGTCCACACGTGCGCCCCGTTGCCCGAGCGGGAGATCTCCAGCGCCGTGGGCACCCTGGCCGTCTCGGCCGCCTCGCAGTAGGCCTGGGCGTCCAGCCGCCAGGTCGCCTTGTCGAAGTCGCATGCGAGCAGCCGGCAGGTGTCGTCGGCGAGCAGGGGATACAGCCCGATCGTGTCCCTGCCCTCAAGGTGCGCGGCGACCACGTCGTCGGTCAGTGGCAGGTACTCGCGCTGGTGGCGGGGGATGTCCCGCCCGCCCCTGTGGACGGGCGCCCAGCCGCTCGTAGCCTTGGCGCGGTTCTCCCACCGGCGGGCGTAGACGTCCTCACGGCCGGCGAACAGCGCCCGGTACAGCGCGAGCTTGTCCTGCCTTGACGCCCGCTGATCGGCGTGGGGCAGCCCGCCCGCTGAGACAGGGCGCGGCGGTGATCCGGACGCCGGCGTGGCGAGACGAGGCCCCGCGCGGGCGTGCGGGTCGAGGCCTTCGTGGCCTTGGAAGGGACGAGCGTGCCACCCTCCCAGCTTGGCCACCTCCCGGCGAAGCTCCTCGAGTTCGCGGCGCGACTCGGCCAGCTCCCGGCGCAGCCTGGCGTTCTCCTCCCTGTGCCTGCAGCACGGCCGGGCCTCGTGCATCACGGCCTGGTCATGGTCGGGCCTCATGGGCCTTGGAGTATGCCCGAGCCCCACCGCGCCCTGGGCGGCGTGAAGGTCTCACGACCTCATCGCCCTCGGCTGTCCGGAGCGTGCCGGGCCATCGCGGCGAGCACCCGGTTGAACGACGGGTCCAGTCCAAGGCCGTCGGCGAGGGCGACGAGCACCGCGGGGTCAGGCGGCGTCGCGGGAAGCCGGTCGTCAAGGCGGGGAACCGGCACCTCGCAGACGACGCGGACCACGGTCTCGGCTGCGGTCAGGTAGCCGCGCGCCGCCTCGAGCTTGCGCCGCAGCGCCTCCCGCATGCCGGACGCAGGATCGGCCGCCGCGGCCAGCACCCCCGCGACCGACCCATACCGGACGATCAGGCTGGCGGCGCCACGCGCGCCGATGCCCGCGACCCCGGGCAGCCCGTCGCTGGGGTCACCGCGCAGCAGCGCGAACTCGGCGTACGCCCGGCCGGGGATGCCGTACCGCGCCGTGACCGCCGCCTCGTCGATGACCTCGTGGCGGGCGACGCCCTTCGCGATGTAGAGCACACGCACGCCCCGACGGTCGTCGACGATCTGGAACAGGTCGCGGTCACCGGTGACCACGTCGACCGGACGGGTGGAACGAGCGGCCAAGGTGGCGATCACGTCGTCGGCCTCAAAGCCCTCGACGCCGACCCAGGCGATCCCCAGGGCGTCCAGCGTCCAGCAGATCAGCGGCAGCTGTTGCGTGAGCTCATCCGCGACCGCTTCGGCGACACCTGCCGCCACCCGGTGGGTCTTGTAGGACGGCACCGCGGCGACTCGCCACGCCGGGCGCCAGTCGGCGTCCATGCAGGCGACCAGATGCGTCGGGCGCCGGACCGCGACGAGATGGGCGATGAACTCCAGCAAGCCCTTCAGCGCGTTCACCGGTCTGCCGTCAGCGGCCACCGTCGTCTGCGGCACCCCGAAGAACGCACGAAAGTACAGCGACGGGGCGTCCAGGAGCATCAACCGCCCGGCCTGCGTCGTCACCGCCCCAGGGTGCCAGCTTCAGGACTCCCACGTGGTTACTGCGCCCACTCCCGGGGCCCGCGAAGTCGTTTGCGAGGCGGGAGGACGACGCGTTGACGCGTTCGAGCGCGACCGTGAACGCCTCGCGCCGCGCATCCACGCCAGCTACGGGCCCGAGAATCTCGGGTCGGGCTGCCCGATCGAAATTCTGGGGGCGCTGGCCCCCACGTGCGTCGAGTGGAGGGAGGGAGGATTCTTCCTACCCAGTACGTTGAGCAGCCGGTCCACCATGACCTCAGCAGCGAGCTGGCTGCAGCCCGCGGCGCGATCGCTTGTGCCCGGTGCGCCGCCCTACGCACGGTCGAACTCGACCCGCACGCCCAGCAGGCGCACCGGCCCGGTCTCCTCGAACCGGTTGAGGACGGCGAGCGCCGCGCGCTCGATGTCGCGCTCGTCGCTGGTCGGCGCCGGCAGGGTACGGGCATGCGTCCGCGTGAAGAACGGGGCGAACCGGGCCTTTACTGCCACCCGCGCGACGCGGCGGCCCTCGGCGGCCGCCTCCCGCGCCAGGCCGCTGGCCAGCACAGCGACCTGCTCCTCGATCTGCGACCGGTCCGTGAGGTCGCGTGGGAACGTGGTCTCCCGGCTCCGCGAGCGCGGCACCCGCGGCGCATCGCTGACCACGGTATCGCCGGCGCCCAGCCCCAGCCGCTGCAGCGAGGGACCAACGGTCGGGCCGAAGCGGCCGGCCAGCTCGACCGGATCGGCGGCGGCGAGCTCCGCGACCGTGTCCAGCCCCAGCTCGGCCAGCTTCCGCGCGGTCCTGGCGCCGATACCCCACAGCGCCGTCGTGGGCCGCTCGGCCATCACGGCCATCCAGTTGTCCCTGGTCAGCCGGTAGACGCCCGCCGGCTTGGCGAAGCCGGTGGCGAGCTTCGCCCGATGCTTGTTGTCACCGATCCCCACCGAGCAGCGCAGCTGGGTCTCGGCGCGCACCGCGCGCTGGATCAGGGCCGCGAGCCCCTCCGGATCCCCGGTGCGCGCACCGAGGAACGCCTCGTCCCAGCCGAGCATCTCGACCGCGGCCGGGAACCGACGCAGCGTGGTCATGACGCGCCGGGAGGCCTCCTCGTAGACCGGCGGATCGGACGGCAGGAAGACCGCATGCGGGCACCGTCTGGCCGCCATCCGCAGCGGCATGCCGGAGTGCACGCCGCAGGCGCGCGCCTCGTACGAGGCCGTGGCCACCACCACCCGTCGCTGCGTGGGATCGCCGGAGCCGCCGACCACCACCGGCCTGCCGCGCAGCTCTGGTCGACGGGCCACCTCGACCGCGGCGAGGAACTCGTCGAGGTCGACGTGCAGGATCCACTCGGTCGCGACCGCGCCGTCCCCGCCGGCGCGGAGCACACCTCCAGCCGGCTTCGTGGTCACCGTCTTCCCCGAGTGCTCGCTGGTGCCGCGCACCGTCGCGGCATCCATTTTGACCGCGCACCAGTCCGAAACCAATCGGTGGCCGCGGCTGCCCGAGGCCGCGTCAGCAGAGCGCGGGGGGCTCGGAGTCGTCGTTCGTGGTCACCGTGGGACGGTGACCGGAGTGACGGCGGGAAGCGGTCCTGGAGCCAAGCGGCCCACCGCGGCGACTGCTTGGCTTGGATGCCCAGGCAGCAACAGGGCGTTGGAGACCATTCTGCTCTCGAACCGCACACGACGCGTCGCGATTGGCGGCCGAGGGCAACTCTACGGACCACCGAACGGGTGGATCTGCAGATAGTGACCCGGGCCACCGGGACTACGTCCGATCAATGGCTCGCGGCGCGTTTGTAGCTTGCGGTCGCGAGGGGGACGAACACCGCGAGGATGACCGCGACCCATAGCAGTGTGTAGAGCACCGGGTGGCGCAGCGACCACGCCTGCGGCGGCGGCATGCCGGGCGGCACGTTGCCGAACAGCACGCGGGCGGACTGCGCCACGGCGGACACGGGGTTCCACTCCGCGAACGTCCGCAGCGGGCCGGGGAGCCGCTCGGCGAGCACGAACGTGTTCGCGATGAATGTCAGCGGGAAGATCACCATGAACGAGGCGTTGTTCACGACCTCAACGCTCGGCACGACCAGGCCGACACAGGCCATGATCCAGGAGAAGGCGTAGGCGAACAGCAGCAGGAGGAGGAGCCCGCCGAGTGCCTCAAGCGCTGAGGTGTGGATCCGCCAGCCGATCAGCAGCCCGGTGGCGCTCATCACGAGGACCGACAGCAGGTTGTAGACGATGTCGCTGGCGGTGCGCCCGATGAGCACCGACGAGCGTGACATCGGCAGGGACCGGAACCGGTCGATGATGCCCTTGGTCATGTCCTCGGCCAGGCCAGCGCCGGTGAACGTGGAGCCGAAGATCACGGTCTGGGTGAAGATGCCGGCCATGAGGTATTCCCGGTAGGCCATGCCGGGGACGGTGATCGAGCCGCCGAACACGTAGGCGAACAGCAGCACGAACATGATCGGCGACATGAGCGTCCAGACCAGCACCTCGGGGACGCGCTTGATCTTGATGAGGTTGCGCTTGGCGACCACGGATCCGTCAGCGATGGCGAAGACGAGCTGCTTCATCGGACGGGCTCCTTCACCAGGTCAACGGCGGGCAAGGGGTCGGGGCTGACCGGCTCTGCGTCAGAGTCCGCCGCGGCACGGCCGGTGAGCGCGAGGAAGACGTCGTCCAGCGTCGGTCGGCGCAGGCCAACGTCCAGCGGCTCCACGCCTTCGGTGTCCAGGCGCCGCAGCACGGCCATGAGCGAGCCCGGACCACCGGCGACCGGAGCGGTCAGCGCGCGGGCACCCTCGGCGAGGAGGACCTCGCCGACCGCGACCTCGGCCAGCACGGCGTGCGCCGAGGAGGTGTCGTCCGCTGACGCGACCACCAGCTCCAGGCGCTCGCCGCCAACCTGCGCCTTCAGCTCGTCGGCATGGCCACGGGCGATGGCGCGGCCGTGGTCGATGACGACGATGTCGTCAGCGAGCCGGTCGGCCTCCTCGAGGTACTGGGTGGTGAGCAGCAGCGTCGTGCCGGACAGCACGAGCTCGCGGATGACCTCCCACATCGACGCCCGGCTGCGCGGATCCAGGCCCGTGGTCGGCTCGTCGAGGAACAGCACCGCCGGTTCGGCCACGAGCGCCGCGGCGAGGTCGAGCCGCCGACGCATGCCACCGGAGTAGGTCTTCACGGGCCGGTCGGCGGCGTCGGTGAGGTCGAACCGCTCGAGCAGCTCGTGCGCACGCTCCCGCGAGCGGCGCCGCCCCAGCCGATACAGCCGCCCCACCATGTCGAGGTTCTCATAGCCGGTGAGGTGCTCGTCGACCGCTGCGTACTGCCCTGACAGCCCGATCGCCCGGCGCACGCCCTCGGGGTCGGTGCGCACGTCGATGCCGGCGACCCGCGCCGTCCCCGCGTCGGCCTCCAGCAAGGTGGTCAGCACACGGACGGCGGTGGTCTTGCCGGCCCCGTTGGGGCCGAGCAGGCCCAGCACCGTTCCGCGCGGCACGGACAGGTCGAGGCCGTCGAGCGCCACCACTTTCCCGTAGCGCTTCGTCAGCCCCACCGCGTCGATCATCGTCTCCATCCGCGTCTCCTGCTCGTCGGCCTCTGGTTCGCTCGCCGAGGGTCGACCGCGCGCCAGCCAAGAACTCATCGGCCGAGCGCGTCGCAGCGTAGAGCGCAAATAGGACACATCCTGTCCGCGATGTCTGGCATGCTTCCGGCGTGGCTGATCCCGTCGCTCGCCTGCTCCGGCTGCTCTCGCTGCTGCAGACGCACCGGCACTGGTCGGCGGCCCAACTCGCCGAACGGCTCGGCGTGAGCACCCGCACGATCCGCCGCGACGTCGACCGGCTCCGGAGCCTGGGCTACCCCGTGGGCGCCGTGCAAGGCGTCGAGGGCGGCTACCGGTTGGAGGCCGGCACCGAGCTGCCGCCGCTGCTGCTCGACGACGAGGAGGCGGTGGCGATCGCGGTGGGCTTGCGCACCGCGGCGGGCGGGAGTGTCGCGGGGATCGAGGAGACCTCCGTGCGAGCCCTGGCCAAGCTGGAACAGGTCCTGCCCTCACGTCTGCGCCGGCGCATCAACGCGATGCACACGTACACGGTGCCGCTGACCGCGACCTCCCCGACGGTGGACCCCGAGACGCTCGCCACGATCACCCTGGCGTGTCGGGACCACGAGCGACTGCGGTTCCGCTACCGCAGCCACGACGGGACGGTCAGCCGGCGGATGACCGAACCCCACCGGCTCGTGTCCGCGGGACGCCGGTGGTACCTCGTGGCCTGGGACGTCGACCGGGAGGACTGGCGGACCTTCCGCGTCGACCGGCTCGACGATTTGCAACACACCGCGGTCTGGTTCGCCGAGCGCGAGTTGCCCGCCGGCGACGCGGCCGCCTACGTCGCCGAGGCGATCCGGGCGCCGTTCGCCAGGCACCACGCGGTGGTCAGGTTGCATGCCCCGCTGCAGGTCGTCGCCGAGCGGCTGCCGCCGTGGGCAGGGGTGCTCGAAGCGGTCGACGACGACACCTGCGTGTATCGCAGCGCCACGGACTCCCTGGAGTGGCTGGCGCTGCTGGTCGGCGTGCTCGGGGTCGACTTCGAGGTGCTGGAACCGGCCGAGCTCGTGGACTGTGTGCGGACGATCGGCCGGCGCTTCGCCCGCGCGTCGGGGGGTCTGCTGCGGCCATGAGCGAACTCGAAGCACGACCGGGCGGGGCCCGTTCATGCGAGCTGCGGTCTCAGCCTGGACGTGGTCGGCGGACGCGAGCGCCGGGCGAGCGATGAGTTCTGACCCGCCCTCGGGTCTGTACGGGTGACCAGCAGCGCGCCGCGATGGAGCAGGGATAGGAGACGATCATGTTCGGCACAACCAAGGCGTTCAGCGGCTTCTCGGTGGGCGACCTGCAGGCGGCCAAGGCGTTCTACGGCGAGACGCTGGGGCTGACGGTCTCCGAGGAGCACGGCCTGCTCACCCTCCACATCGCCGGTGAGCACGACATCCTCGTCTACCCGAAGCCGAACCACACGCCGGCGTCCTTTACCATCCTCAACTTTCCGGTGGACGACATCGACCGCGCGGTCGACGAGCTGACGGCGCGGGGCGTGCGTTTCGAGCGCTACGACGGCTTCGAACAGGACGACAAGGGCATCGCCCGCGGCGAGGGCGGCCCGGCGATAGCGTGGTTCACCGACCCCGCCGGCAACATCCTGTCCGTTCTTCAGGACCAGTAGCGCCGTGCGAAGGACCGCGCGGGCCACGCCGTTTCTTGCTCGCAGCGATCTGCCGTCGGCGTTCGAGCGCCGGGACCTCGTCCTCGCCCGGTGCCGAGCGGGCAACGGATGCGAGCGAATAGGCCGGGGCGCTCGTGCTCATCGCAGCCGCAGGCCGAGCCGCCGTCCGCGTTCCACGCTGCCGCTCTCGACGTCCCGTCGCGCCTGGCGGACATGAACAGCTTCGCTGCGAGATTGGCGGTTGGCATGATGAACGTCGTGACATCCCGAGAGTCGCTGCCCTACACCCAGGCTGCTGTGGCCGAAGCCACCGCGCGGTTACGCGCGATGGCCGCCACGCTGCCCGACGTCACCGAGCGGATCAGCCACGGCGCCGTGACCTTCTTCGTCCGGAACAAACGCGTCGTGGCATACCTCACCGACGACCACCACGGCGACGGGCGCCTCGCCCTGGTCTGTGCGGCTCCCCCGGGTGCGCAAGAGGAGCTGATCGAACTCGACCCGGCACGCTTCTTCCGACCCGCCTACGTCGGCCACCGCGGCTGGATCGGCCTGCGGCTCGACGTCGACCCCGACTGGGACGAGGTCGCCCGCGTCGTGGAGGAGTCGTACCGCTGCGTGGCGCCAGCCACCCTCGTTCGCAAGCTCGACCAACGCTGACCGAACGGCTTCGGGCCGCTGGCGGTCCGGGATCCGTCGCCGGAGTTCAGGATGGCTCGCGGATTGGGCGGTCAGATCCAGTACCAATCGGCGAACTCAAGCCGGCCGGTCCTTCGTCGAGGCCCAGTCCTCGTTGGCGGCAGAGAGTCCGCCAACCTTCCCGGCTGGTTCGAACCACCCCCCTCTACGCGCAACCGTCCACCAGTCCCTCTCCCAAGCTGCTCCCGCAGCCGGAGACGGCGCCGCGGTGTGTGCGGAGGCGCGGCCGTTCGCCGGGGCGCAACGACCCCGGGCTGTGCGCAGGTGGCCGCGTCCCGACGCTTGTGGTCCTTGCGAACCGGACGGCGCCGGCGATCCCGACGCCGGTGACCAGGCCCAGCACGATGCCGTCGGCGAGGCCCTCCGCGCCGGCCGCCTGGGCGAGCATGCGACGGCGACGGTCGCGACCAGGCACGTGATCAGGGGGCCGATCTTGCCGCGATGGACCGTTGACGAGCCGGCGAAGGAGCGGATCGTGCCGTCAACGCGAGCGCGATGGGTTCGGCTTCTTGTGTTGGGTGCGCACAAGCGGCATGCCGGACGCTCTGTGGTCTAGGGTCGTGGTCCTACGGAGACAGCGCGTCGGGGCAGCATGGACGACCGAGCGATCGCCCGCTGGCGGATCCACACGCTCCGCCTGTCAGGGCAGACCTACCCGACACCGGCAGCCGTGGTCGATGGGCTGCTGGCCGTGCAGTCGGAGAACCACGCCCAGGCCTCGTGGGCTGTCGCCACCCGCACCCCGGGCGTCACCGAGGCGGAGTTCGGGCGACTCTTCGACGACGGGGCCATCCTGCGGACCCACGTCCTGCGTCCGACGTGGCACTACGTCCGTCCCGACGACATCCGGTGGCTGGTCGACCTGACGGCCCCGCGGATCAGCCGTCTCGTGGTCCAACTCCAGCGCGAGCTCGCGCTGGACGACGCCGTGCTGGAGAGGTCGGAGGAGGTGATCGCCGATGCGGTTTCCGGTGGCGTTCACCTGACCCGCGACGCGCTGGGCCAGCGCCTGCGCGACGCCGGGCTGCCCGCCGAGGGACAGCGGTTGGGCGTGATGATGGCCAACGCCGAGATGTCCGGCCTGGTCTGTAGCGGCGCGATGGCGGGCAAGGACCACACCTATGCACTGGTCGACGAACGCGCCCCCGAGGCTCGCCGGCTCGACCGCGACGAGGCCCTCGCTGAGCTCGTGCTGCGCTACTTCACGGGCCATGGCCCGGCGACCGAACGCGACCTGGCCTACTGGGCGACGATGACCCTGACCGACGTACGCGCCGGCCTGGCCGAGGTCGCCGACCAGCTCGACCATCTCGAGCACGACGGCCGGACCTACTGGTTCGGGCAGCCCCCGCCAGACGACGCGCCACTCGCACCGCGAGCGCACCTGCTGCAGGTCCTCGACGAGTACCACAACGGTTACCAGGACTCGCGGTACATCCTCGACGTCGACCGCCTCGTGCCTCGGCGGCGTGGCACCACTATGGGGATGGTCCTCGTCGACGGCCAGATGGTCGGCGACATGCGCCGCACCATCCGTGCCAGCCAGGTCACCTTCGAAGTCGGCCTGTTCCGCGACCTGGACAGCGACGAGCTCGACGCGCTCCACGCGGCAGCCGACCGCTACGGGTGGTTCCTCGGTCTCGACGCCGCGGTCCAAACGGCACCGGCCCCCCACCTGGGATAGAGCCCCCGGCTTCGGCCAGTCGCCGGCACCGGCTGTGGCCCCATGCCGTTTACCTCCCTCCGGCGAGCACCGGCTTGACGTCCACGATGGGGGTCCCGTCGAAGGCTTCGAGATCCCGCACGAGCACGCGGGCCCCGTCGATGGCGGCGATGTGCACCCGGTGCAGCCCGATCGGATTCGGTCTGTCCTGGGACCGGGTGTTGAACACGCCTGTCTTGGGGTTCCGCAGGTCGTCACGCGGGTGTACGGCAAGCACGTCGCGCTGTGCCTGATGAAGCCAGGTCAGCACGAACACGTCAGCGCCGACGGCGAGGCCGCGGATGCCTTCTGCCACGTCAGGGTTGAGCACCAGCCACGCGTCTGGCGTTCCTTCAAACCCCTGCTTCGGTGCGGTCTCGCGATCGACCAGCGGCGACTCGACGTACCCGATTGGCCGGATCTCGTAGGAGTTGTCAATCACGACGGCTCCTTGGTACGTCGAGGGCATCCCTTGTGACCGTGCTCGCCCAGCCGGACCTCGCGGGTCGCAGCGTTCTACTGCTTGCGAATGAGCCAGCGAGCATCCAGGAGGTTGGGCCGGGACGGTCGTCGACGAATAGGACAGGTCGCGGTCACCGGTGACCATGTCGACCGACCGGTGGAGCCGGCGCGGTCAGGAGGCCGCCGCGACGATCCGCTCCAGCGCCTCGCGCCAGCGTGTGCGCATCGCTGCACGAGCACCCGCGTCGGGGAGCTTCTCCAGGTGAACATTGATCGCAGTCTTGCCGGGCCCTGACCTCGAGAGCGTGAGCTGAAGCGTCGCCGGTCTCGGCCAGTCCTCCGGCTGCCAGGTCATTCGCAGGCGGTCGCCGGGCTTCACGACCCGGACCTCGCCGCTCGCGCCGGGAGCGCCGTCTCCCGGTGGCACCTCGTAGCCCCCGCCCCTGTCGAAGTCGACGGACGCTCCCTCGCCCAGCCACAGCTCGGGTCGCGAGGTGATCACCGCCCACACCTCCGTCGCGGTCGCGGTGACGCTTCGCTGCACGCCGACCTGGAAGCCTGCGCCCGCGGTCTGGCCCACGGCCCGCTTGCCGCGGGCCTGCTCGTAGCCGACCGTAATCGACTGCCGCCACCAGCCCGAACTGACCTCGGGCTGTTCGCGCTCGAGGTAGGCGACGATCTCCTTGTGGTCCCAGTCCGCGGCGCCCGCGGCGTCGAGCGCCTCCAGCCATTCCTCCCAGCCGCGACCCGTCGCCCCGCGCACGGACTCGGAGGAGACCCGGCCGAAAGTCAGCTCCTCGTTTTCGTCTGCCATCGTGGTCAGCCTCGCTCGACGATCAGGAGCCTGCTGCCATCCGTGTCAGGAAGTAAAGCATGGGCGGACCGCCTTCCAGCTCATGACCTGCAGATCCGCGTCGACACTGAGGGGCGCCCAGCGCCTCGTTGGCGTCCCGATCGGTCAGAGTGTGCTCGCCTCGCGCTGGGCCTTTGAGCGGGTTGCGCGGCTGCATGCTCACCGCCACGGTGCGCAGCGCCCGGGGTGGTCAGCATGAGCGGCCCCAGCAGCCCGGTCCGCTGTCCACCCGGGGCCACTGGCTGACCCAGTAGGTGGCGAGCACCGCCCCTTGATCTGGTACGGGCGCCGGCGTGCGGAGAAGGCGATGAGACGCCGGGCGGTGCCGGGTGCGGCGCC
>DASZOD010000147.1:0-3462 GCA_035550935.1 Egibacteraceae bacterium
CTGCGGCACGCAGCGTCCGGCCACCAGCTCGTGTGCCTGGTCGGGGCGCAGCGCAGCGCCGCCGTCGGCGGTGGGCATGGGCGCGACCCTACCCCGGCCGTTTGCCGACGAACAACGCAGGGTCCCCGCCGGCCCGGGTCGCTAGCCGTCGAGCGGGCGCACGGCGGTGACGGTCACCTCGTAGGTGCCTCCGGGTGCGCCGTAGCGCACCGTCTCGCCCACCCGGCGCCCGGACAGGGCCCGGCCCAGCGGCGACGCGGTGCTGACCACGTCCAGACCCGGTGGGCGGTCCTCGCGGCTGCCCAGCAGGAAGGTCTCCTCCTCACCCTGGGCGTCGACGGTGGTGACGACCATGCCCGCCGCCACGGAGTCGCTGGCGGGGGCCGCCCCGACCTGGGCGGCGCGCAGCGTCGCCTCGAGCTGGCGGATGCGGGCCTCCATCTTGCCCTGCTCTTCCTTCGCCGCGTGGTACTCGGCGTTCTCCCGCAGGTCGCCGTGGGCGCGGGCCTCCTCGATCGTCCTCGACGCCCGCGCCCGGCCCTCGGTCTTGAGGTGCTCCAACTCGGCGCTCAGCCGCTCGTAGGCCGACCGGGTCAGCCAGACGGTCTCGCTCACGGTCGACGGTTCCTCCCCAGTCGTGCTTGCCCGGCAGTGTAGTCGCGGCGCCTCAGCAGGGTCTCGCCTGCGGGCGCTGCGCGCCCTCCGGTCCTCAGCAGGGTCTCGCCTGCGGGCGCTGCGCGCCCTCCGGTCCTCAGGCTCGGCATCCTGGGGGCATGCCCGAGCTGCCCGAGCTGCAGGCGCACGCCGACCGGCTGACGGCCCGCTACGCGGGCGCGCTGCTGGCCGCGTTCCAGCCGCTGTCGTTCACCGCGCTCAAGACGGTGGTTCCCGCGCCTGACGCGGCGCTGGGCCGGCCGCTGCAGCGGGTCGCGCGGCGCGGCAAGCACCTGCTGCTCGCCTTCGACGACGTCACCTTCGTCGTCCACCTCATGCAGGGCGGCCGCCTGGTCCAGGACCGCAAGGCGGTCAGGCATAGGCATCCCAGGGGCGGGGTGTGCCGCTGGGCCTTCGAGGCCACCGCGCCGCTGCTGCTGACCGAAGCCGGCACCGAGCACCGCGCCGGCGTCTGGGTCGTCGCCGGCGACCCGCTGGTCCAGCCGCCGCTGGCCGGCCTGGGCCCGGAGGCCGACACGGTGGACGCGGCGCGCCTGGCCGGCCTGCTGCGGGCGCACCCGATGCGTCTGCACACCTTCCTGCGGGACCAGTCGGTGCTGGCCGGGCTGGGCCGACGGCTGGCCAACGAGGTCTGCCACCGGGCGGGCCTGTCGCCGTTCGCACCCACCGCCCGGCTCGACGCCGCCGCGGCGGCCGGGATCGTGGCCGCGATCCGCGCCGCGGTCGACGAGGGCCTGGCCTTCGAGCGCGGCCGGTCGGACATGAGCGCGGCGCGCGAGCGTCCCGGGGGGGTGCACGCCCGCACCGGCGAGCCCTGTCCGGTGTGCGGCGACACCGTGCGCGCGGTGGCCTACCGCGACTACACGGTCCACTACTGCGCCGCCTGCCAGACCGGCGGCAGGGTGCTGGCCGACAACACCACCAGCAGGTTCCTGAAGTAGCCGCTGAGGCACCCGACGTGCAAGGCCGGGCGGGCGGCCCCACGCGGCCGACGGCTGGCATGGAGGCGGACCTCCCTATGATGTGCCCCGCAGCCGTCCCCCGACCGGAGAGCCCGCATGCGCCGTCACACCGTCGCCGTCGTCGCGCTCGCTGTGCTCGCGGGCGCCTGCGCCAGCGCCGGCGCCGGCAGCGAGGCGGCCCCCGACGGCCAACCGCGCCTGCGGGTCGGTCTCATCCCCAACGTCGCGCCGGAGCAGCAGCGCGCCCGCTACGAGCCGTTCGGGGCCTACCTCGAGGACGGGTTGGGCGTCGACGTCGAGCTGTTCGTCGCCACCAACTACACGGGCGTGGTGACCGCACTGGCCTCGGACCGTCTCGACGTCGCATACCTGGGCGGGCTCACCTACGTCCAGGCCGAGCAGCAGGTCGATCTGGTCCCGCTGGTCACCGAGGTCGACCGCCAGACCAACAGCCGCGAGTATCTGTCGGCGATCGTGGTCGCCGACGACGCCCCGTACCGCTCGCTGGCCGACCTGGTCGCGGCCGGGGGGTCGTTCGCTTTCGGCGACGTCAGCTCCACATCCGGCAGCCTGTACCCGCGGCTGATGCTCGTGCAGGCCGGAGCGCGCTGCTCGCCCCGGGACCTGCTCGTCTGCCCGCCGCTGAGCGACGTCCGCTTCACCGGCGGCCACGACGCCAGCGCCCAGGCGGTCCTGTCGGGCGCCGCGGACGCCGCCGGCCTGGAGCTGCGCATCCTCCGCCGCCTCGAGCGCGAGGGCGCCGTCCCCGCCGGCGCGCTGCGGGTGCTCGAGCAGCGCCGGGTCATGGGCTACCCGTGGGTGGCGCGCGCCGCGGTGGACTCGCCGACCCGGGAGCGCATCGTCGCCGCGTTCGAAGCGATCGACGACCCCGCGCTGCTGGACCTGCTGCGGGCCGAGCGCTACGCGCGGATCTCGCCGAGCGACTACGACGAGATCCGCCGCCACGCCGCCGAGCTCGGTCTGCTGTCAGCGGCGGCAGCCTGATGGACGTCCGGATCCGTGCCCTGACGGTCGACTTCCCCTCCAGGGGGGTGCGTGCCCTCGACGGTGTCGACCTGGCCGTGGCCGAGGGCGAGCGGGTCGCGCTGCTGGGACCGTCCGGAGCGGGCAAGACCACCTTGCTGCGGGCCATCCTGGCGGCGGTCCGCCCCGCGACGGGCAGCATCCGGGTGGGTGGAGCCGACCCCTTCAGCAGCGCCCAGGTGCGGCACATCAGGCGTTCGACCGGCATGCTGCGTCAGGGCACCGACCTGGTCAACGGCGTGTCGGCGCGGACCAACGCGCTCATGGGCACGGTGCCCGGCTGGGGGGCGCGCGGCTGGCTGGCGGTGCTGCGGGGTCGAACGCCCGCGGCGTACGCCGGGCGGCTGCAGACCCTCGCCGAGCGCCACGGGCTGTCCGACTGCCTGGCGGCCAGGGTCGAGCAGCTGTCGGGTGGCCAGCGCCAGCGGGTGGCCCTGGTGCGGGCACTGCTGCCCGCGCCGCGGCTGCTGCTGGCCGACGAGCCGACCAGCGGCCTGGATGTGCGCACCGCGGCCACCGCGGTCGCCTCGTTGCTGGCGGCAGATGCCGCCACGGTCCTGGTCGCGACCCACGACCTCGACGTGGCGCGGGACTTCCCGCGGGTGGTGGCGCTGCGGGCCGGACGGGTGGTCTACGACGGCCCGGGCCTGGACGAGGCGACCGTCGAGCGCATCTACGGACGCGGCCATGTGTTGGCCTGAGCGACGGCGGTGACACGACGGTGAGTACCACCTCAGAGCAGGGCGCGCGCAGCCGCGAGCTGTCCGGTCAGCCTCCCGCC
>DASZOD010000148.1:0-13785 GCA_035550935.1 Egibacteraceae bacterium
CGCGGGGCGGCGTGGGGGCGTGCAGCGGACGCTCGCCCCACAGTCGCAGGGTGCTGTCGCGACCCCATAGGCCGTGCACGACGATCACGGGCGGGATCCGCTCATCGAGGCACTACGGTAGCCCGGGACCGCGCCGGGGTCGCGCATCTCCGACGCGAGACGGCGCGAGCCCCCGCCCAGGGCGCATCCAGCTGCTGCGCCGCACCGACCAGCGCGCGCACGCGAGCGGTCGCCGACCGATGTGTCGATGATAGGATGCGTCGATGCGGACGACGTTGACCATCGACGACGACGTGCTGCAGGCGGCACGCGCCTTGGCTCGGGCCGAGGGACGCAGCGTCGGCGAGGTGCTCTCCGAGCTCGCCCGTCGCGGCCTGCGCCCAGCGTCGCGCCGCCGCCCGCGCGGTGGGTTCCCAACGTTTTCCGTGCCTGCCGACGCGGCACCGATCACACCCGATGACGTGGCCCGCGCGCTCGACGAGGAGCCGTGACCTCAGCCGGCCGGGCCGGCGTCGCGCTCCTGGACGTCAACGTCCTGATCGCTCTGGCTTGGCCCTCACACGTCCACCACAGCGCCGCGCACAGGTGGCTCTCCGGACAGCAGCCCCAGGGGTGGGCCACGTGCCCCACGACGGAGAGTGGCTTCGTGCGGGTCTCATCGAACCGTGCCGTGATCCCCTACGCGGTCTCCCCGGTCGAAGCCATGGAGCTGCTCGACCAGATCACGCAGCTCGACGGGCACGAGTTCTGGCCAGACGACGTGCGCGGTGTGGTCGGGCCGGCGCTCGATGCCTCCCTGGTCGTCGGGCATCGCCAGGTCATCGACGCTCACCTGTTGGCGCTCGCCCTATCCCGGGGCGCAGCCCTGGCCACGCTGGACCGCGCAGTCCGCCGTCTGGCGCCCCGTGGGCGCAGCGACGCCGTGCTCAGCCTGCTGTGAGGCCGGCGACGTCACCGGAAGTTCCCGTGGCGCCGCCACCAGGCGCTCGTGCGCCGGCCCACGTTGGCAGCCACAACGGCTGAGCGAGACCGCCGGCGGCCGGCGCGGTACGGCGGGCATGATGGGGCGGGGATCGTCGTGGTGAGGAGCTGCCCCCGAACCGGTGCGCCGCAGTCCCATCACCGGTGCACGGCCCGACCGGCGACGAGACCGGGCAGCGGCTGGGCGCCGGGACGCCCACTCAAACCACAGCGGTGAGGAGCGAAACAAGTTGGGGATCGCGGGACTGCTGCTCGGCTCTGCTCTGATCGTGATGGCCGTCCTGGACGCGCTGGGCACCACGGTGCGCGTCAGCACCCCTGGCGGGGTCATCGTCAGGTGGCTGGGCCAGGGGCTGTGGATGCTGGTGACCGCGATCGACCAGCGCTTGCCGCGGCCGGTGCTGCGCTACGTCGCCGGGCCGCTGATCACGCTGGCGGTCACGTCGTCGTGGATCGGGCTCGTGGTGGTGGGTTGGTTCCTGGTGTTCTCCTCGTCGCCGACCGGTCTTCTCACAGTGCCCGCACAGGACCCGGCGGGTGCCTGGGCGCGGCTGGCGTATGCCATGCACGCGGTGTTCACGCTCGGCGGCAGCAGCCTGGAGCCGGCGACACCGCTGTGGGACGTCCTGACGGGTATGGCCGCCGGGAGCGGGCTGTTCCTGGTGACGCTGGCGATCACCTATCTCATGCCGCTGGCGTCGGCGGCGTCGGAGCGCCGCCGGGTGGCGCGGGTGCTGACCGCGCTGGGTCGCAGGCCCTGCCATCTGATCGCCAGCGCCTGGGACGGCGTCGGCTTCTCGGCGCTGGAGAACCACCTCATGACGCTGACGCCGCAGTTGGCGCAGTTGGCTGAGCATCACCTCACCTATCCGGTCCTGCACTACTTCCACACGTCCGACCCCGAGGCGGCGATCGCCCCGGCCGTCGCGCGGCTGGACGACGCGTTGCTGTTGTTGCACGACGTGGTGGAGCCGGCCGTCCGGCCGCCGGCCATCGTGACCGGGCCGGCCCGAGAGGCCATCACCGCCTTCCTGGCCACCATCCCCGAGCGCTTCACGACGGGGGACGACGAGGTGCCCCCGCCGCCCGACCTCGACGAGCTGCGCGCTGCCGGCGTGCCATGCCGGTCACCTGAGGTCCTGCGAGCGGCCGCCGACGAACAATCACAGCGCCGCAGGAGACTGGGCGGGCTGGTGCGCCACTCGGGCTGGGACTGGCGGGCGAGCGTCGACCCAGCAGCCTGACCACCCGACCGGACCAGCCCGACGGGACGGATCCGATGCGAGTGCGCAGGCCCGCTGCGATGGCCGTTGCCTCGGCATGCTGCGGCTGGCGATCGCCTTCTGAGCGTTTGCGGATCTTGCGTCAGCCGCGACCGAAGATGCGGCGTGCGACCCGCGCGATCCAGGAGCGGCGCCTGGGCGGTGCCGGTGCGGCCTCGGCCCGGTCACGTCCGGCTCTCGGGGCGGGCTGGCCCGCCAGGCGCGGCGCTGCCAGGCCTGCCCGCGCCTGCCCCCGGTCGCGCACGGTCAGCCGCACTGCGGCGTGCTCGCCGAGGAACGCCTGCGCGTTTGCCGGTAGTCCGACGTTGCAGACCCACACCCCGGCCGCCTGCTCCTCGTCGGCCAGCGGCGGGCCCGACGGCTGGTAGTCGCGCAGCGCGCCGGGCAGTTGGGAGTTCCAGCGCGCCCAAGCCGCCAGGCGGCCGTCGAGCTGGCCGACGTCGACGATCAGGATGTCGTCGAAGTCGGCCGCCTGCTCGAGGTGGTCGCCGAAGCTGAAGACCCCGCGCCGTTCCCGCAACGACAGGATCCGCAGGTGTAGCGCGTAGCGCGCCGCCTGGCTGTCTTGGGGACGCAGGCCGGCGTCTGCCAGCAGGAACGTGGTGACCAGCGGCACCGGACGGTCGGCGGCGTTCTCCGCCTGGGGGTCAAGCAGGATCGGGCAGTGGTGGGCGGCGACCTGTTGGTGCATGAGGATCGGCAGTCCCCGCACCGACAGTTCCGCCTCAGCCTGCCAGACGACGTCGTCGCCGCGTCGGGATGGGGGCAGGCGCAGGCCGGCCAGGTCAGCCTGGACCTCCAGGTCGCCGAACAGGAAGCGGCGCAGGTTCTGGTAGCCCTCTTCGGAGTTCACGATGCCGTAGCGGCCGCTGTGGCTGCGGTGCACGAACGCGAACGCCGCCCCGGGGACGTAGGCGTTGTCGATCTGCACGAGCCCGTCGCTCTTCGCTCCCACCGCCTTCGACGACAGGCCCCAGGCGGCCCCGTAGTCCTGCGGGTTGGTGCCGATGAGCGTGAAGATGCGCTGTTTGGGGAAGGCCTCGTCGGGCATCTCCTGGGGTCTCCACCCCGCGGGCGGGCGCCCCGTGTCGCCCGGGGTGAGGTACTCGTACATCCGCTGGGGGCCGAAGATGTCGCCGCCGGCGATCCCGAACGTGTCGCGGAGACGCTCCAGCATCCCAAAGCCGACGTCGAACTCGATGCCGCCGTGGGGCGTGGCATAGGTGAACAGCCGGTCGACGTAGTCGGCGGCGCGCTGGCGCGACCCCCTCGTGGTGGCCTGGCGCTCGGGGATGATCTTCTGGATCAGGCAGCGGCAGATGAGGCCGCCCATCGAGTGCGCCACGAGATGTACTCGGGGCGCCCCCGTCTTGCGCTGCAGCAGCTCGATGAGGTCGAGCAGGTCCTGGGCAGCTCGCTCCAGGCGGAACTCCTGCGGCTGGTCGCCCCACGTCGAAGCGGAGACGTCGTAGAAGCGGTGGATCCAGATCGTGTTGGGGTTGACGGTGGCGTCCTGCTGCTCTTGCAGCCAGGTCCGCTGGCCTCCTTTCACGAACAGCCGGTAGCCGTGGTCGATCATGAGTCGCAACAGAGGGCTCTCGAACTGGTAGAAGAGCGGATCGCCCCCGCCGCCGACGCGCACGTGCGTCGAGCCCAGGTTGAACCCGTAGAAGGGGTCGTCGACTTGCTCGTTGATCCCCGACGTCGTCCCCGCGAAGCCGCGCACGTAGACGATCGGCAACTCCTGGACCATCAGCGACTCCCTTCCCCGGCCGGCGGGCCGCACGTCAGCGCATCCGGTGACGCCTGTCAAATGCGCTGGCCCATCCGACCCGGCGCTTGGTGGCCCGGCGAGCCACGACTGCCCCGTGCGGGGGTCGTAGCATCGTGCGCAGTCGGCGGCAGAGCCGTTGGGACACGCGATCGGGGTCGGGGTGGCACATGAGGTCGTGGAGGCGGGGGCCGCGTCTGCGCGCCCGGGCATGGGGGCGCTGCCCTACGAGGGCGGCGTCGCGTTCCGGGTGTGGGCCCCGTTCGCCGACGCCGTCTGGGCGGCGGGGGACTTCAACGACTGGTCCGCCAGCGGCGCCCCGCTGGCGCCTGAGGGCAACGGGTACTGGTCGGCCGACGTGGGGGGCGCACTGGTCGGCCACGAGTACAAGTTCGTGGTCCGCCGCGGGGACGAACTGTGGTGGCGCAACGACCCCTACGCCCGCGACGTCACCAGTTCGGTGGGCAACTCGATCGTCTACGACCCAGGCTTTGACTGGGGGGAGGACGGTTACGTCGCTCCCGCCTGGCACGACCTCGTGGTCTACGAGATCCACGTCGGGAGCTTCAACGACGAACCCGGCGGCGGCCCGGGGAGCTTCACGTCCGTGGCCAACCGGCTGGACTATCTTCGCGACCTGGGCGTCAGCGCCATCGAGCTCATGCCGTCTGCGGAGTTCGCCACGGACTTCTCGTGGGGCTACAACCCGGCGCACATCTTTGCCATCGAGGAGGCCTACGGTGGTCCAGATGCGCTCAAGCACCTGGTGCGTGCTGCCCACGAGCGCGGCCTCGCGGTCCTCTTCGACGTCGTCTACAACCACCTGGGGCCCAGCGACCTGGACCTGTGGCGCTTCGACGGGTGGAGCGAGAACGGGAAGGGCGGCATCTACTTCTACAACGATCACCGCTCGCAGACGCCGTGGGGTGACACCAGGCCCGACTACGGGCGTGAGGAGGTCTGTCGGTTCCTCTCCGACAACGCCCGCATGTGGCTGGAGGAGTTCCGCTTCGACGGCCTGCGCTGGGACGCGACCTCGTACATCCGCAACGTCTACGGCAACGACGGCGACCCCGGCAGCGACATCCCCGAGGGATGGGCGCTGATGCAGCGCATCACAGGGGTCACCGCTGAGCGCCAGCCGTGGAAGCTGCACATCGCCGAGGATCTGCGGGGCAACGACTGGGTCACGCGCGAGACCTCGGCCGGTGGCGCTGGCTTCGCCACGCAATGGGATGGGGAGTTCGTCCACCCCGTGCGGCGGGTGCTGAGCGCAGCGTTCGACAGCGGCAGGGACCTGCGTGCGCTGGAACGGGCGGTCAGCCACCGGTACGGCGGTGACGCCTTACGGCGCGTGATCTACACGGAATCACATGACGAAGTCGCCAACGGCAAGTCCCGTCTGCCCGAAGAGATCTGGCCGGGCAATGCCGACAGCTGGCACGCGCGCAAGCGCTCCACCCTGGGAGCCGTCCTGGTGTTCACCTCGCCCGGGATCCCGATGATCTTCCAGGGACAGGAGATCCACGAGGATGCCTGGTTCCACGACCAGGACCCCATCGACTGGACGAAGGAACAGACCAACGAGGGCATCGTTCGTCTCTACCGCGACCTGATCCGCCTGCGGCGCAACTGGTACGACACGACTCGGGGACTGCGCGGCCAGCACGTAGCCGTCCACCACCTCAACGACGTCGACAATGTGATGGCGTTCCACCGTTGGGATCGCGGGGGCCCGCGCGACGACGTGATCGTCGTGGTCAACGTCTCGCACCGCTCATACGACAGCTACCCCATCGGCCTGCCCCAAGGTGGTACCTGGCGGGTCCGCTTCAACAGCGACTGGGACGGCTACTCTGACGACTTCGGCAGCCAGCACAGCTACGACACGACGGCTGACGGTGCAGCACAGGACGGGATGCCTCACAGTGGCAACGTGGGCCTTTCCCCGTACAGCGCGATCATCCTGTCGCAGGACTGACGACAAGCCTGCCAGGACCCACCTCGAGTGAGGCTCAGAACATGCCGCGCCCCCGGCCGACAGCGCTCAGCACGCAGCGGGATGGACCGCTTGTCCGAGAAGTGGAATAATCAGCTCCCGCGGACGCGGGCCATGCCGGACGACACCAGCGGAGGAAGCGGTGTCCGGACTCGGTGCCAGCGGGCTCCCGAAGGCGACCACCCCGCTCTGGGTGATCTCACTCTTCGTCTCGTTGACGGAGGTGATGAGCGGGATTGCGGCCACCCAGACCAGTGGCAGCATCCAAGTCGCACTTACGGCCTTCGTGATCGCCTTTCCCTTACTGATCGCCGGCGCATTCTTCGCGTTTCTGTGGTTCCGCCCGCATCATCTCTATGCTCCCTCGGAGTACCAGGGCACGAAGGTCAAGGAATACGTCGATGCGATGCGGCGCCGCGTGGAGAGTGAAATCGACCAACTCTATGCTCTCTCAATGTCTGACGACGCCTTCTACCAGCTGAACAGGCTCAATACCGGGCAATACGGAGCGTTCTGGCTTGACCCGGCCTTGAAGATCGGCTTGGCGGCGGAGCTGATTTATTTCAAAATCCTAGGCTATATCGAGTTCAAGGATCCCAACCGCAAGGAGGTGGCATACCTGCCCTCGGGCGACAACCCGAACGACGACCTCTGCAACTACCTTAGGGTCACGCCCGTGGGTCAGGAGTTCATTGCTCTTCGCAAGAAGGCCCAAGCGCGCCGGGGCCGCGATGGAGTTGACCCTGCCAATGGGTGACCGCAGCCACCTGCATCCTGCTGACCGGCGGCGCGCCAGGCCATCAGCATCGCTACCGGTGTAGCGGCGCTCCCCCAGGCTTGCGGGCGAGGAACGGGTAGCCATAGACCTGGAAGCTGCGGGCCTTCTGCTCACCGCGAGCCCCACCGAAGGTGTCCACGGGGTCGCCGACCTTGACCCCGACGAAACCGATGTCCTCGAGCATCCGCTGCCAGCCTGCGCCCGGCAGGCCGCCCGCGATTCACCCGGTCCACAGGTCGATGTCGCGCAGCGCCCCAGCGGGGATGGGCCGGCCGTTGGCGATGTCGGCGAACTGCAGGACGCCACCTGGGCGCAAGACTCGGTACACCTCGTCGAACACCGCACGCTTGTCGGGGCACAGGTTGAACACGCCGTTGGAGATGACGACATCGGCCCAGCCGTCGGCCACGGGGATCCGCTCGGCCAGGCCCTCGCGGAACTCGACGTTGCGCAGGCCGAGGCAGACCGCGTTGCGTCTCGCCTTGTCGAGCATCTCAGGGGTCATGTCGATGCCGACCACAGCTCCGTCCTCGCCCACCTGCGCGCCCGCGACGAAGGTGTCGAAGCCGGCGCCCGAGCCGACGTCCACCACCCGCTCGCCCGGTTCCAGGGTTCGCAGCGCGAACGGGTTGGCGACGCCGGCGAAGGACTCCACGGCGGCCTCCGGCAGGGGCTCCAGCCAGTGGTTGGGGTAGCCCAGCCGGGCAGCGAGCGGCCGGCCGGTGTGGAAGTGGTGGGCCCCGGCGGGCTGCAATGCGACATCACGGTACTTGCCGCGGACCTCGGCGCGCAGCGCATCGGGATCGACCGGCAACTGGGCAACACTCATGGATATCCCCTCCGTGCTCTGGTCTGGTCGGGCTTGGCCGCGTGCTGCTACTGCCAGCAGCCGATCCGCTCCGGTAGTACTTGGTAAGACGAGCCACAGGCTGGTGCGGATTGCGCCGCCGCGGTGATGCAATAAGAACGCGTCCGCGAGCGTCGGGGATCAGGGCTTGCGCGCGGTGAAGGTCACCACCGTGGCGACGCGGTCGTGGGCTGCGGGCGGCACCAGCCGTCGCATGAGCCTGAGCAGCTCGGAGTCGAACAGCGGGTAGCGCGCGCAGTCGTCGATGCCCCAGGACCGGCGCTCGACGACGGTGACGTCGCGCAGGCCCACCCGGCCCAGCTTCTCGACGAAGACACGCTCCGCCAGCGCTCCCGACACTCACCCCGCCCACGCCGAGGGGTGGGTGAGGATCTCGGTGGGCAGGTGGTCGTCGACGATGACGTCGGTCAGGCTGGTCCTGCCCCCTGACCGCAGCACCCGTGCCAGCTCGTGGAACACCCGGGTCTTGCGTGCCGACAGATTCACCACGCCGTTGGACACCACCACGTCCACGGTGGCGTCCGGGAGGGGGATGGCCTCCATCTCGCCCTCGATGAACTCGACGTTGTCGAGGCCGGCGTCGGCGGCGTGCTCGCCGGCGCGTTGGAGCATCTCGGGCAACAGGTCCAGGCCGACCGCGCGCCCGCCGGGGTGGACGGCCCTGGCCGCCAGGATGGTGTCGATGCCCCCGCCGCAGCCGAGGTCGAGGACCACCTCGCCTGGACGCAGGGCCGCCCAGGCGACCGGGTTTCCCACGCCGAGTGACCACTCGTGCGCACCTGGCGGCAGCTGACCGAGCTGCTCGCGGCTGTACAGGACCGCCCCGGCGGCGGCGGGGAACTGGATCGCCGCGTACGCGTCGCGCACCAACTGCTGGATCTCGGCCTTGTGCATGAGGTCGCGCATCACGCGCTCTCGATCCCGTGCAGGAACGCCGTCAGGCGCCCCTCCACGTCGTCGGGCATCTCCGGGCGTGCATGGCTGGCCAGGAAGCGGCGCAGCTCCTCGGCGAACTCGAGTTCCCCGCAGCAGCGGCGGCACACGTTGAGATGCTCTTCGATGCGCGCCGCGTCCTCGGCCGAGACCTCCCGCTCCAGGAAGTCCCACAGCTGCTGCACGGCGTCCGAACAGCTGATCACGTCAGCGCCTCCTTCGTCGCCTCGAGCGCGGCAGCATCCTTCAGCAGGCCGTTGCGCACGGCGTAGTCCCACAGCGAGCGTTCGAACAGCTTGCGACCGCGGTGCAGGCGGGCCAGCAGCGTCCCCAGCGGCACCTGCAGCATGCGCGCGACCTGCTTGGTGGCCAGGTCCTCCATGTGCACGAGCACGAGCGGGAGACGGTACGTCGGCGGCAGGCCACGCAGCACCGCCCAGACGTCCTCCGGCCCGAACTGGCACAGGAAGTCAAGGTGCAGGGAGTCGGAGTACGGAAAGGGGTCCTCTTCCGCGATCTGGCGGTACAGCGAGAACTCCTCCACTTCGTGCAGCGGCGTGGTCACCGGCTGGCGCCCCTGCCGTCGGTACCGGTCCCGGGCGCAGTTCACCAGGATGGTTGTGAACCAGGCTTTCAGGGCGCGCTCGTCGCGCACGCCGCCGTAGGCCCGGAACGCCTTGAGCAGGCAGTTCTGGACGAGATCCTCCGCCTCGTCGCCCACCAGCCGCCTGGCCAAGGAGTACAGGGCCGGCAGCTGCTCCCGCGCAGCCTGGCTGAACTCGCCCGTGGTTTGCCCTTCTCGGGTGCCTACCAGTACAGACGCCGGTCAGCTCGTGGCCATTGCATGCCGCACCGTCCTGCCGTTGACCGACCACCGCGTCGCCACGGTGGTGGCGAGAGTCGCCAAGGTCACATGAGGGGCACCCCGTTCTCAGAGTGTTCTCAGGCGCAGTTGACGGCGCTCTCAAACTCGCGTCCGAGGCTGGCCGAAGACCCATGACGTGCCCGGCCAAGTCGCCGGGAGCGTGGACGGACCGGCAGGAGAGTTGCCATGGTCGACACCATTGCTCGCCGGCGGCGGGGCGTGGTCACCACCTTCGGCGTGTTGGCTGTCTTGTACGCCATCACTTTCTTCCTCGGGGCATGGCTGCATCTGGGCGCACGCATCCCGTTGGGATTCGCTGTCCTGGAGGAGCCGCGGATCCTGCCCGCGGGGATCGTCGAAACGCTTTGCGGACTCGCCCTGGCCGTGAGCGGCTATGCCGTTCTCACTGGCAAGACCTGGGCGTGGCGTGCAGCCGTAGGAGCCCACGGCTTCGCGCTGGCAGGCGTCCTGCTGGGTATGGCGGCGCTGGCAGCCGGTCGCGGGCCGAGCACCGAGTTGAACAACGCCTATCACCTCACCATGCTCGCCTTCCTCGGGGCGGGCCTGGTTGTGCTGCTTACGCGCCCTGCGAGAGCAGTGCTTGATCGCATCGGCGTCACGCAGGGTTGACCGCCGCGCGGCCGTGACCACCGCGCCTCACCGTGACCAGGAGGGCCCACCTCGCGGGTCTACTCCGCGGGGCCCCGAGGGCGGAAGACGAACTGGAGGCCGGCGTCGCTGTCGCGGACGTCCATGACCGCCGTCGACAACGGCTCGGCCACCTCAGGGGCGACGTAGACCTCGGTACCGGACTGCTCGGTGACCTGATCGGCCTCTTCGGGGGTCTCGACGAAGGCGAGGCGGACGACGATGTCGCCACCGGCCTCCTGGCCGCCGGACAGGCGTACGCCGTAGGACTCGGGCAGTCCTTCGGTGCTGCGAACGTTCTCAAGGGCTGCAGCGGCGTTCTCGGAGACGTGAAGCATCACGATGTCCTTGGTAGGGGTCGCAGCCCACCCTAGACGTCAGCAGCCCGCTGTTCATCCGCGCGATATGGCCGGGTCCCTTTCGTTGCCCCAGCCTGGACTCAGCTGTTCGGGCACCCCGTCGACGTAGACGACCCGGCGGGTTCGGATCGCGGGCACCGCTGCGCCGGGGATGATCGTGCCGACCAGGTTGAGCGGGTCGGTCGCGTTGACGGTGACGCGCTGCCCGGCGCGGGGCAGCTTGCGCGCATGTGTCAGGTGCTCGACCGCCGTGGGGAGGGCGAACTGCTCACCTCCGAAGCCGGTGACAAAGCGCCCGCCGCGCACCAGACCGCGGTCCTCGAGCCGGCGCAGCGCCCGCTGCACGTCGCGCCAGGGAAAGCGGATCGACTCGCGCAGCGCGAGGTCGCGAAACACCACGCCCCATCGCTGCAACAGCAACTCGGCCACGGCTTCGGCGAGCTCCTCGCGGTCGATCTCGGCGCCGCTTGCGGGCACCAACGACCAGCGGCCGGCCGCGGCGCCACTGGGCCGCATGCCGCGCCGCAGCCGGGACAGCCGGGACCGGTCGACGCTGCCACGCGTCTTTCCCAGACGGGACCGGATCGCGCCGAAGCCGTCGGAGGTGACCAGGCCGCGGGCGACGCCGTCCCACAGCCCCCGCTCGATGTCCTCGGGCAGGCGCTTGGTCGCCTCGCCCAGCTCGGCGGCGAAGCACGCTCCCCGGTCGCCCAGCACCTGCACGATCTCGGCCGTTGCGCCGGCGGTCGGCCCGGGAGGGTCGCTGCCGCCACGGGCAGCTTCCAGCAGCCACCGCAGGTCGTCGCGCAACACCACCGAGATCGGGGTGGCCTTGTTGGGGGCACCGGCGGGCTTGTCGACGTCGCGGGCTGGCGGGCTGAGGCGCAGCCAGCCGACCTCTCCCTCGTGGCAGAGCCGGTCGAGTCCGGCAGCCTCATAGGGGCGCAGGCGGCGGTCGAGCAGCTCGGGCTCCCAGGCGGCCGCCGCCGCCTCCCAGCCCTGCAGCCGGCTGATCACCGTCGCCAGCCCCTCGTCGCCCGACAGCTGGGTGCCCGGCGCCAGGTGCTGCCAGCGCAGGAGGAAGCGCATGAAGTCCTGCGCGGTGGCCGGCTGCACGCCTTGACGGCGGGCCCGGCGGGAGTATGCGTGCATGCGGGCCAACAGCCGCCGCGCCACCCACTGGACGCTCACGGCATCCGCCGAGTAGTGCCCCTGCAGCGCGGCGCCCTCGTGCTGGAGCAGCGCCAGCGCGGACGCCACCCGACCGGCGCCCAGTCCGGTCGACGACGTCAGCTCTTCGACGGTGGTGATCCCGGCCAGCTCCAGGTGGCCGCGCACCATGGCGGCCACGGCGGCGTCGTCGCCGGCGAACACGCGCCGCGCGTCGTCGATCGCCTCGGTCGCGCACCACAGCGACTGGCCGTCGCGCTGGACCACCTGCGCGCGCCCCCGCGCCACCAGTTCACTCCACAACCCGTTCCAGTCGTCGCGGGGCGGCATCATCACCAGGGAACACAGCAGGTCGTGCAGGTCGTCGCTGCTCGCCGGCTGCGGGGTGATCTCTTCGTGGACCTGGGCGATGGCGTCGGGGTCGAGCCGCCCGATCGACGTGAGGTCGACCGCGAGGCCGCGGCGAAGGTTGACCGCGTTGGTGCGGCGGTTCTGCAACTCCTCATCGTCGAGGAACGTGTAGGGCCGCGCCGTGAGGATCTCGTGCGCGAACGCCGACGGTTCGGTGGTGTCCACCGAGTGCACCGCCACCCTCCCCGCCTCGATGCCTTCCAGCAGAGTGCGCAGACCGTCGACATCGAGCGCCTCGTGCAGCGTGTCGTGCACGGTCTGGCGAACGATCGGGTGGTCGGGGATCTCGATCGGGCCCACCTGATTGTCCTGGCAGGCTGCGGCCTGGGGGAACAAGGCCGCCATGAGGTCGTCGGCCTCCATGCGCTGGATCGGCGGCGGGTTGCGACGCCCGCCGCGGAACCGCAGCACGAGCAACGCCCGGTTGAGGTTCCACCGCCACCGGGCGGTGAACATCGGCGCGTCGAGGACGGCCTGTTGCAGCGTCTCCTCGACGGCTCGGCTGCTGACGTAGCGTGGCACGTCCTCGAGCGGGAAGCTGTGATGGGGACCCAGTGACAGCACGATCGAGTTGTCGTTGGCGGCCGCTTGCAGCTCGAAGTTGAAGGTGCGGCAGAACTTCTTGCGCAGCGCCAGCCCGAACGCCCGGTTGATACGCCCGCCATAGGGCGAGTGGATCACCAGCTGCATCCCGCCGGTCTCGTCGAAGAACCGCTCGAGCACGATCGTGCCCAACGTGGGCGTCGCGCCGAGGACCGCGCGCCCGACGGCCACATAGTCCACCAGCATCGCCGTCGCTTCGGGGCCGATGCCCGTGGCCTGGCCCAGCCAGTCGCGGGCGCCGTCGGGGTCGCCCCGTGCGAGGAACTCGTCGACCCGCTCGCGCAGCTTGGACACCTCTTCGGACAGCTCGGGGGTTCGGGCAGGGGCCTCGCCCAGCCAGAACGGCACGGTCGGTGGCGCGTCGCCGGCGTCGCGCACCCGCACCAGGCCCGCTTCGACCCGCCGGACCTGCCACGAGTGCGTCCCCAGCAGGAAGATGTCGCCCGCCATCGACTCCACCGCCCAATCCTCGTTGACGGTGCCGATGAACGTGTCGTCGGGCTCGGCGACCACGCGGTAGTCGCCGACCTCGGGAATGGCGCCACCCGAGGTCAGCGCGGCCAGCCGTGCGCCTCTGCGGCCACGAAGCTCGCCGTTCACCGCGTCGTGGTGCACGTAGCGGCCCCGAGGTCCCCGGGCCGTTTGCACCCCGCCAGCAACGAGCTCGACCACCTCGTCGAACTGCTCGCGGGTCAGCTCGCTGTAGGGAGCGGCTCGGCGCACCAGCCGATACAGCTCGTCTGTTCGCCAGTCCTGGGCGCCGACCTCGGCGACCACCTGCTGGGCGAGGATGTCCAGGGGCAGGCGGGGCGGCTCGACGGCGTCCAGGCGTCCCGCTCGCATCCCGGCGAGCAGGGCCGCGCACTCGACGAGCTCGTCGCGTGTCAACGGATACAGCCGGCCCTTGGGCACGCCGGCGCGCGAGTGATTGGAGCGGCCGACTCTCTGCACGAACGTGGCGATGCTGCGCGGCGACCCGATCTGGCACACGAGCTCGACGGGCCCCACGTCGATGCCGAGCTCAAGCGACGCCGTGGCCACCAATGCCTTCAGGTCGCCGGCGCGCAGTCGCGTCTCCACCCGGTGGCGACGGTCCTTCGAAAGACTCCCGTGATG
>DASZOD010000149.1:0-3144 GCA_035550935.1 Egibacteraceae bacterium
GCCGTGCGCCGGCAGCGGAGGTCGGCTGGTACCGCATCGGCACCCACCACCGGGCGGTCCACGCCGGGCCCTGGTGGGAGTGTCACGAGGACGCGATCGTGCTGCCGGCAGGCGCAGCGCTGCTGGCCTCCAGCGCCGCGGTGACCTCCGGATGGAACTGCACGCCAAGGTGGGGGCCGCGGCGCTGGTCGATCAGTTCGTCGCCACCCGCGGCGACGAGCTGCGTTGCCAGCACGTCGACGGCCGGTCGCTGCTGGCGCAGACGGCCCTGTGGGCCGACCAGGCCCGGAGCCAGGCGCACGCGCTGTTCGACGCGTTCTTCTCGCCACTGCGGTCGCCGACGACGGCCGGCGCGGCGGCGGCGCGCACTACAGGTGGCGTCTGAACCACTCGACGACCGCGCTGCAGGCCCGCATGCGGTTGCGCTCACGGACGAAGCCGTGGCCCTCGTCGGGGAACAGCAGGTACTCCACCGGCACGCCCCGGCTGCGTAGTCCACTGACCACCTGCTCGGCCTCGCAGACCGGCACGTTGGTGTCGTTGGTCCCGTGCAGCACGATCGTCGGCGCCCGGACCCGGTCGAGCCGGTGGACGGGTGACAGCGCGGCCAGCAGGTCCGCTTCGCTGAGGGGATCGCCGTACTCGGCCTTGGAGATCGCCGCCATCCACGGCTCGCTGTGAGCGAAGAAGGTGGCGAAGTTGACGATCCCGTGGAGGCTGGCGCCGGCGGCGAAGCGCTCCGGATAGACGGTCAGCCCGGCCATGGTCATGTAGCCGCCGTAGGAAGCTCCCATGATCCCGAGGCGCTCAGGCGCGGCCACCCCGGCGTCCACGACCGCGTCCGCGCAGGCCGCGATGTCGCGAATGGCGTCGAAGCGTCGAGCCCCGTCGTCCAGCGTGCCGAACGTCTTGCCGAAGCCGGTGGAGCCGCGCACGTTCGGGGCGAACACCGCGATGCCCGCAGCCAGCAGCGCCTGGTACAGCGCGCTGAAGCGGGGTCGCTCCTGCGACTCCGGACCGCCGTGGAAGCTCAGCACCGCAGGGCCGGGCCCGGGCCGGCCGGGCGGGCGGTACAGCCAGCCTGACAGCCTGATGCCGTCGTGGGCGGCGAAGCGCAGCAGCCCGGGACGCACCAACCGTCCCAGGTCCGCGCCCGGGTGCGGCGTGCGCGTCACCTGGGTCAGCGTCCCGGCCTGCCGGTCCAGCACCCAGCAGTCGGCAGGCGCAGCGGCGCCCGACAGCGCCAGCGCCACGCGCCGGCCGTCGCGGGAGACGTCGACGCCGCTGACGACCTCGGCGGGCAGCCCGGGCACGGGCGCGGTCCGCCCGGACCCGAGGTCGAGGATCTCCAGCTGGCTGCGCCCGTCGAGGTTCCACGGCAGGACCGCGGTGCCGCCGTCCGCCGAGAGCGCGAACCCGTCCAGCTCGGCCTCGTCGCGGGCGGCGACGAGCTCCACGGGGCCGGGCCCGCCAGGGCGGGCACGCCGGACGCGGGCGAGGGCGACGCGCTCCCGGTCGCCGTCGGAGGACAGGTAGAGATCTCCCCGGGGCGTGAAGCGCCCGGCGGCGAAGTGTCCCGGCGGCTCGTGGGGGGTCAGCAGCGTCTCGCAGCCACCGGCCAGGTCGACCAGGTACAGGTCGTCGTCGCCGCGGTGGCGCGCCCGCCGCAGGAGCGCGTGCCGAGCGTCGCCGGAGACGTCGGTGAGCACGGCCAGCGGGCGACCGTCGGCGACGAGACGCCGGTCGCCGCTGGCGGCGTCGATCAGGTAGGCGTCGACGCGGTCGGGGCGCACCCGGTTGGAGCTCACCATCAGCGTCCGGCCGTCGCGGGCCCAGCCGGCCAGCCAGTTGCGCTCCGCTCCCCCATCGCTCAGCCGCCGCGAGCCGGTGCCGTCGGGCCACGCGACGTGCACCTGGGTGTTCATGCCGCCGCCGGGGGCGACGACGAACGCCAGCCACCCGCCCGCAGGCGACCACGCGACGGCCGTGACCGGGTCGTCGAGCTCGGTGACCGACCGAGGCGGCCCGCCCCGCGAGTCGACGGTCCAAGCCTGCGGGATGCCGCTGACGTCCGAGACGAACGCCAGGCGCTGCCCGCCGGGTGACAGGCTCGGCGACCAGCAGCCGCCGACGCGCAGCATCCTGGCGATCAGCTCGTCGGTGTCGTGGCTGGCTCGTGCCGGCATTCGGCGCTCCCTCGCCGGCCCGCCGGCCGGCTCCGCGCACCGGGACCTTCGGCGTAGGGCAACCGCCACGCGGGCCGGCGACGTTTGCCTGCATCCCTGCGGGAGCACACCGACTCCGGGAGCATCCCCGCGCAACGCAGGAGGCGAAACGGCGATGAGCGACGACACGGTGGGCGACGACGGCGACCCCCGCGGGGAACCGGTCCCCTACGGTCCGCGGCCCGAGGCCGACGACGCCACCCAATCCGACGCCGGCCTGACCGCGGCCTCCGTGGCGTCGGTGGTGCCCGGCACCGCCTGGGTCCCCGAGGACCCGACCGACTCTGAGGACGCCGGCGCCGAGCGACCCACCGACGACGAGCCCGACCCGCCCGACGCGCAGCGCCCGACGTGACCTGACAGGCCCGAGCCGACCCGTCGTGGCCTACCGCGGGCGCGGCGGCCGTCGCCGTCCACGCGCTGGTGACACGTGCCACACCGAGCTTGAGCGTCCCGCGGACGCCCAAGACGCCGAGTGCTCGATCACCGGCCGCGCTAGCCGTCAGGTCGAGAGTTCGCTAGCGAGGGCCCGTGCTAGGAGGCCGCGTCCTCGGCCGCAGCCAGCGCGTCGGTCCACGGTTGGCCGGCCACCTCGGGCATGCCGAGGCGCCCCGCCTTGTCTCGGATGCAACCGACCAGCTCGCGGTAGGAGGCGCAAAAGGACGCCACACCCTCGCGCTCGAGTCCGGCGGTGACGGCATCCAGGTCCATCCCGGCGGCTGCAGCGTCGCGCAAGACGCCTCGCGCCGCGTCGGGGTCGGCATCGACGCTTCGCCTGACGTGACCGTGGTCGGCGAAGGCACGCAGGGTCTGTTCGGGCATGGTGTTGACGACGTCGGGCCCGATGAGCTGCTCGACGTAGAGCACGTCTGAATAGGCGGGGTCCTTGGTGCCGGTGCTGGCCCACAGCGGGCGCTGC
>DASZOD010000150.1:0-11835 GCA_035550935.1 Egibacteraceae bacterium
GGGAACCTCTGTGGACGTCACGGACCTGGCGGCGCAGGGGGCGGCCGTCCGTGGCCTGCCCGCGCCCGACGCGCTCGTCGCCCGGCTCGTCGACGCGGCCACGCTGGGTGACAAGGTCATGGAGCTGGCGTTCGCCGAGTACGACCAGACGATGATCGAGGCCGACCGGCGGCTGCTCGTCGCGCTGCGGTTGGCGCCGGAGGGCCTCGACCTGGCTGCCCTCCTGCGGGATCTGTACCGCGAGCAGATCATCGGCCTGTACGTGCCCGAGGAGAAGACCTTCTACGTGCGCGGCGCACCCGACGCCCTGACCCCGCTGGGTCGCACCACCGCCGCCCACGAGATGACCCACGCCCTGCAGGACCGGGCCTTCGACCTGGTGGCGTTCCAGGAACTCGAGGACCGGGAGGTTGACGCGGCACTGGCGCGGCTGGCCCTGGTCGAGGGCGACGCCGTCCTCACCGAACGGCTGTGGTCCGAGCGCCACCAGAGCGCCGAGGAGCGGGCTCGCGCCGACCTGGAGGGACTCGCCGGCGGGTTCGGGGCGCTGGCACGCGCTCCCAGCTACGTCCAGCAGGCGCTGTTCTTCCCCTACGTGGAGGGCGGGGCGTTCGTGAGCAGCCTGTACGCCGCCGGCGGCTACGCCGCGGTCGACGCCGCCTACGCCAACCCGCCGACGACTACCGAGCAGATCCTGCACCCCGACAAGTACCTCGGCGGGGAGGGCCAGACGCCGGTGGCGCTGCCGGAGTCGCCGGGAGCCGGCTGGGACGATGGCGTCACCTACACTTTCGGCGAGTTCGACCTCGACGAGCTCATGACTCCGCTGGGAGCGCCGGCGGCCGCCGACATCTCCGCGGGCTGGGGCGGGGGGCGGTGCGCTCGTGGCAGCGGGGAGCCGACACCGCGGTGGCGCTCCACCTGGTCTTCGATAGCCCGCGGGACGCCGCCGAGGCGTGCGCCGGGGTGCCCCGCTGGTACAGCGCGGTCGCCGACGCCTCCCAGCAGCCCCCCGGTTCGACGGCGCAGGGCGACCGGGACGCCCTGGTCTACCACTGCCCGGGCACCCAGGTCCGGCTGGGCCTGGCGCCCGACCCCGACAGCGCCCGCGCGGCGGCCGGCCTCTGACGCCCCCGGCGGCGGCGCGTCCTACACTGGCAGGCCGCCCCGGCCCGGTGGCCAGCCAGCTGGGGGCAGCGAGGCAGGAAGGCACGGCCATGGTCCTCGACGAGCGCGGCGGCAGGGCCTGACATGGAACGGCGGATCTTCGGGCTCGAGATCGAATACGGGGTGACCTGCACCTTCCGCGGGCAGCGACGGCTGTCGCCCGACGAGGTGGCCCGCTACCTGTTCCGCCGAGTGGTCAGCTGGGGCCGCTCGTCGAACGTCTTCCTGGAGAACGGGGCACGGCTGTACCTGGACGTCGGCTCACACCCTGAGTACGCCACGCCCGAGTGCGATAGCGTGCGCACCGTCGTCGTCCACGACAAGGCCGGCGAGCGCATCCTCGAGGGGCTCGTGTACCAGGCCGAGCAGCGCCTGCACGAGGAGGGCATCGCCGGCCAGATCTACCTGTTCAAGAACAACACCGATTCGGCAGGCAACTCCTACGGCAGCCACGAGAACTACCTCGTGGCCCGCTTCGGCGAGTTCCAGAAGCTGGCCGACATCCTCATCCCGTTCCTCGTCACCCGCCAGATATTCGCCGGTGCCGGCAAGGTCCTGGCCACCCCCCGGGGCGCGGTCTACTCCATGTCCCAGCGAGCCGAGCACATCTGGGAGGGGCTGAGCTCGGCCACGACCCGCAGCCGGCCGATCATCAACAGCCGCGACGAGCCCCACGCCGACGCCGAACGGTACCGGCGGCTCCATGTCATCGTGGGCGACTCGAACATGAGCGAGTACACCGTCTGGCTCAAGGTCGCCACCTGCGACCTGGTCCTGCGCATGATCGAAGCCGGCACGGTCATGCGCGACCTGACACTGGACAACCCGATCCGGGCCATCCGCGAGATCAGCCACGACATGAGCTGCCGGCGGCGGGTGAAGCTGGCCGGAGGACGGGAGCTCAACGCGCTGGAGATCCAGCGCGAGTACTTCGAACGGGTGGCCCACTTCGTGGAGCACACCGGTTCGGACCCCGAGACCGACAAGGTCGTCGCCGAGTGGGGGCGGGTCCTGGAGACCCTCGCCGACGACCCGCTGAAACTGTCGCGCGAGTGCGACTGGGTGGCCAAGTACCACCTCATCGATGACTACCGGCGCCGCCACGACCTGCCGATCAGCCACCCCCGGGTCGGCATGGTCGACCTGCAGTACCACGACGTGAACCGCTCCCGGGGCCTGTACTACCTGCTGCAGCGGCGGGCCAAGGTCGACCGGGTCGTCACCGACGCCGAGGTCGATGCGGCCCGCGACACCCCGCCGCAGACCACCCGGGCGCGGCTGCGCGGGGAGTTCATCCGCCAGGCCAAGCGCAAGCGCCGCGACTTCACCGTCGACTGGGTGCATCTCAAGCTCAACGACCAGGCCCAGCGCACGGTGCTGTGCAAGGACCCGTTCCGCAGCCACGACGAACGCGTCGACAAGCTCATCGCCAGCATGTAGCCGGCCGTGCCACGGACAGGGCCTTTCCCTGCCGTACAGCGAGCTGGCCGCCGGCACCCTGCCACCATCCGCACCACCGCTGCCCGCCCCGGCTATGCGACGCGCCGCCGTTGAAGCCTTGGCGACAAATGTGTCGCGAAAGCTTCAATCCAGGGTCTGGGGCAGAGTCCGCCAGCGCGCTCAGCGCCGGCGCGACGAGGAACTGCCACCGCCGGCGGACCGTCCGGTGGACAGGCCCAGGTAGACGGGGTCGCCGACGGTGGCGCTGGCTCCGGCACGCGGGCTCTGCCACACGACCGTCCCGGCGGGGCTGTTGGCCGCAACCGCGCGGACCTGCCCGGCCAGGCGCGCCGCACCCAGGGCCTGCAGCGCCTGGGCCTCGGTCATGCGACGCACGTCGGGCACCCGCACGGACGCGCCGACCTGAACCTGCGCCATGCCCGCCTGGACCGCGGGGAACGGCGTGGGCGTCACGCCCTCCAGCGCCCGGGTCATGAAGTCGCGCCACATCGCGGCTGGCAGCGACCCCCCGGTCCTGCCGGGCATCGATACCTGGGCGTCGGGATGACCCATCCATACCGCCGTGGACATCACCGGCGTGTAGCCGACGAACCAGGCATCGGTGTTGCGCTGGGTCGTGCCGGTCTTGCCGGCCGTGTCCCAGCTGGGCAGCCGGGCCCCGGTGCCGGTACCCTCGCGCACCACCCCGCGCATGAAGTCGACCATGGTGGCGTTGACTGCCGGGTCGAGGACCTGCTGAGGCTGGGGCTGAGCCTGGAACAGCACCTGGCCGGCGCGGTCCACCACCCGGTCGATCAGGTATGGCTGGACGTGTCTGCCGCCGTTGGCGAAGGTGCCGTAGGCCGAGGCCATCTCCAGCGGCGTGACACCGTGCCCGAGCCCGCCAAGGGCGATGGCGGGACCGTCCTGGGGGCTCAGGGCGCGCTGGATGTCGATGCCCATGCGGGCGGCGAGGTCTTCCACAGGCTGCTCGCCGACCATGAGCATGAGCTGGGCGGCGGCCGTGTTGATGCTCTTGACCAGCCCCCGGCGCATGTCCACCCGGCCGTAGTCGGCGCCGCCGTAGTTGTTGACCTCCCAGGGCTGGGGCGCGCCCGGGTAGCGGAAGACCTTCGGGCTGTTGCCGTCCAGGCGGGTCTTGGCGGGAAAGCCCACCTGCAGCGCGGCGGCGTAGACGAACGGCTTGAAAGCGCTGCCGGGCTGGCGCCGGCCCTGGGTAGCCAGGTTGTACTGCTCGACGGCGAACGGCAGGCCGCTCTCGACGGCCAGAACCCGGCCGTCGCGCGGGTCGCCCGCCGCGCCGGCGCCGGTGGGGCCGTCGGTGTCGTTGAGGCGGGCGCTGATGACCTCCTTGGCGATCTGCTGCAAGCGCGGGTTCAGCGTCGTGTGGATCCGCAGTCCGCCGGAGAACAGCAGCTCGTAGCGCTGCTGGTAGTCGACGCCGAACGCCGGGTTCTGCAGGAACGACGCCTTGACCGCTTCGACGAAGTGAGGCTGGACCTGGGCGCGCTCGGGCGGAGCGATGACGGTGACCGGCAGGGTCACGAGGAAGTCGGCCTGTGCCCGGGTCAGCGAGCCCGCGTCGGCCATGGACCGCAGGACCGCGTTGCGCCGCTCGAGCGCGGCGTCGGGGAAGCGGCGAGGGTCGGTCGTGTTGGGCGAGCGGATCATCGCGGCCAGCAGCGCCGCCTCCTCGTAGTACAGCGCCCCGGGGTCCTTGCCGAAGTACTGCTCCGCCGCGGCCGCGATGCCGTAGGCCCCGTTGCCGAAGTACACCAGGTTGAGGTAGCGCTCGAGCAGCTCCTGCTTCGTGAAGCGCTTCTCCAGGGCGACGGCGTAGACCAGCTCGGAGATTTTGCGCTCGACGGTCTGCTCGTCGCCCACGAGGCTCTTGGCCAGCTGCTGGGTGATGGTCGACCCGCCCTGGGTGATGTCACGGGCCCGGGCGTTGGCCACGAACGCCCGGCCAATTGCCTCGACGTCATAGCCGGCATGCTCCCAGAATTTGCGGTCCTCGGCGGCGATGACCGCGTCTTGCACCCAAGGAGGGATCGCGCCCAGGGGCACGATCCGCCGGTCCACCTCGTCGTGGAGGATGGCCAGCACGGTGCCGTCCGCGGCGTGCACCACCGACCGTTCGCCGAGGGCCGGCAGCGCGGCCTCCTCGGGCAGGCGCAGCCCCACCTGGATCGCGTCGGCGGCCTCCTGGCGCACCGGGGCCGTCAGCAGCGACGCGACCAGCGCCAGCGCCAGGCCGACCACCAGCGTGCCCACGAGCAGGACGCCGGCGCGCGCGGCGACGACGTCGAGGGGCGCCCGCCCGGGCCGCCCCCAGCGCGGCTCGGGCCGCGCGGCCGCGCCGCCCGGGGCCTCCTCCTGCCGTCCGGTGACGCCCGCGGCGACGCCCTCGCGCGGGGGCGGGGGCCGCGCATCCTGCCTGCGTCCCGGCGGCCGGACCAGCCCCAGGCGCACCGCCAGGGTGCGGATCAGATGGCCCAGACCCGCGTGCGAGGAAGCGTCCGCCGGGATCCTTGTCCCGTCGGGTGCGCGGCCTGTCCCGTCCGCCGCGGGGTCGCGGCGAACCCGTTCGGGTGCCTCCAAGCGCTCCACGCCTTCGTGCCAGCCCCGTGGCGTACGTGGGCCATTGTCACATGTCGCAATAGTGCTGTCCTCGGCAACCTCGCCGCGGTGCCGGGCGGACGACCAGACGCCAGCCCGAGCCGGCGCGACCGGCGACGGGTGTGCGCCGGGCGGGCCGCTTGGGGGTAGGGTCCGACGGCCATGACCGCACGGCTCGAGCGCCTCATCAATCTGGTCATCGCCCTGCGCGAGACACGCCTGCCGCTGACCGCCTCGGAGATCCGCCGCCGCGTGGCCGGCTACGGCCAGGACGACCCGGAGGCCTTCCGACGGATGTTCGAGCGTGACAAGGCGGACCTGCGAGGGCTGGGCGTGCCGATCGAGACCGCCCCCGTGGACCGCTGGGAGGACACGGTCGGCTACCGCATCGACCCCCTGCGCTACGAGCTGCCCGAGACGAGTCTCGAGCCGGCTGAGCTGGCGGCGCTGGCGGTCGCGCTGCACGCCACCAAGCTGGCCGACGCCGCGGGGCCCGGGCTGCGCAAGCTCGAGGTCGACGCGGGGGAGCCGGGAGTCGGCGCGGTGGCGCCCGGACCTGCCCTGGGCGTCGACCTCCAAGCTCCCCACCGCGACCGGCTCATCGCGGCACAGGTGACCCGCACCACCGTGCGCTTCACGTACCGCCCGTTGGAGAGCCCGGCGCAGGAACGGACCGTCGATCCTCAAGCCCTGGTGCACCGGCGGGGCCGCTGGTACCTCGTCGGACGCGACCATGCCAGGAGCGACCGGCGTGCCTTCCGCCTGGACCGCATCGTCGGGCCGGTCCACACGGTCGGCGAGCCCGGCGCCTTCACGGCCCCCGCCAACGACATCGGCGTGGACGACGTCGTCCCAGCTCCTGCTCCGGGAGCGCCAGAGAGCGCGGAGGTGATCGCCGCGCCCTCGGTCGCCTGGCAGGTCGCACGGCGTGCGCGCGGCGTGGGGCGGCCCGCGCCGGACGGGTGGACGGCCTACACCGTGAGCGTCGGCGACCCCGACCACTTCGTCGCCTGGGTGCTGGAGCTCGGTCCCGAGTTGGTGGTCCGCAGGCCCGACGTCCTGCGGGCTCGGGTCGTCTCCGAGCTGCGGCGAGCCGCGGGAGGCTCGCGATGAGCCCGGCCACGCGGACGCTGCAGCGTCTGGAGCGCATCCTCGTGATGGTGCCGTGGCTGCTGGAGCGCCCCGGTGTCGCCGTCGACGAGGTGACCCGGCGCTTCGGCATGTCCCGCCGGGAGCTGGCCGGGGACCTGGACGTCCTGGGCTACTGCGGGCTCCCCGGCTACGGCGGGGGTGACCTCATCGAAGCATCGATCGTGGGTGACCGCGTCAGCGTGCGCATGGCCGACTTCTTCCGCCGCCCGCTGCGGCTGAGCCTCGACCAGGCGCTGACGCTGCTGCTGGCCGCCCGCGCCCTGGCTGGCGTGGAGGGCCGGCCCGAGTCGCGGCCGCTGCGCGGCGCGGCTGCCAAGCTGGAGGCGACGCTGACGGCAGGCTCGGGGCGCGACCGGCGGGCCCGCGCCCGTGGCGGCTACGACGGATCTCCGCGTCTGGCGATCGACCTGCGCGCCCCCGGCGACCAGCACCTGGGCGACCTGCGCTCGGCCATCGCCGCCGGGCGGGTGGTGCACCTGGTCTACCGTTCAGGCTCGAAGGCCGAGATCACCGAGCGCGACGTCGAGCCGTGGGCGCTGGCCGGGGCCCACGGCGCCTGGTACCTGCAAGGCTGGTGCCGGCTGGCCCAAGGCCCCCGCGACTTCCGCCTCGACCGCATCCGCGAGCTACGCGTCACCGGGGAGTCGGCGGACCCCCACCGGGCCCGGCCATCCCCATCTCCCGCCTACCGCCCCGGGCCCGACGACGTGCCGGTCGTCCTCGAGCTCGACCCACCGGCGTGGTGGGTGATCGAGTGGGCGGTGGTCGACCGCGTCGAGGAGCCCGCGCCGGGGGTGCGCCGGGTGACGGTGCGGACCCCGGCGCGCGAGTGGGCGGTGCGGCTCGTGCTGAGCTTGGGCGGCCACGCGCGGGTGGTCGCCCCGGAGCGCCTCGCGGGCCGGTCCGGCCCGACAGTCGAGCAGCGCCATGGCAACTGCCCGTACCGCCGCAGCCGATTCGGTGCGCTGCAGGGTCAAGTCCCTGCCCGCACCGGCCGATCCAACCTCAGAACGGGATCGCAGCAGCGCACGGCCGGTGACCACGGAGCAGGAGCGATCATGACGACCATCAAGGCGGCGTGCCCCATCTGCGGGGAGGTCTCCCTGAGGCCCGAGGAGATCGAGTTGCGCGTCGACCGGACCGCCGCCGGCGACTCGTACTACGCCTTCACCTGCCCGTCGTGCGTGGCCGTGGTACGCAAGCCCGCCGACCAGCGCGTCATCCGCCTGCTCCTCACGGGAGGGGTGGTCGTGCTGGACGGGCATGGCGACGCGGCGCGAACGGGTAGCGGCGGTGGGGCGCCGCCCGGCCCGGCGATCGGCTACGACGACCTCCTGGACTTCCACGCGCTGCTGCAGTCCGACGGCTGGTTCTTCCGACTGCTTCAGCTCGTGCGCAAGGAGAACGTCGGCTAGACCCGGCCAGGCCCGGCCAGCCTCGGGCGTGCGTCGCCCCGGCGGCCACACCCGGCGCAGGCGGGGGCGGGAGTCGGCTAGCCTGAGGGCACCGCCCGAGGGTGCGCCTTTTCAGAGGGCGGGCCTCCCAAAGGAGACGTCGGTGTCCGTGCTCGTCGTCGTGGCCGTGGCCGGAGCGGTCATGGTCCTGGGGGCGGCGGTCGTGGCCGTGGTGCAGATCAGGCGCGTGGTCGGCACCCTGTCGGCGACGTTGCAGGGCGTGGTCGAACGTCTGGAGCCACTGGTCGAGGAGCTACGGGCCGAGGCCGCGGTCGCCGACGTCGAGCTGGAGCAGCTGCGGGCCCGCTTCGAGGCGGTGCGCGACGAAGCGGGTCGTGCCGGCCCGCAGCCGGGGTCCGAAGTCGACCCAACGTAGGCCTGCCCCAAAGCGGCGGGCTGCCGTACACTGGGCCCGGCGGCGCCGGCGAGGGTCGGTCTGCCGGCGCGCAACCAACCGGAGGACCAGGCATGCCCAACATCGGCGGACCAGAGATCATCGTCGTCCTGCTCATCTTCGTGCTGCTGTTCGGGGCCAAGAAGCTGCCCGAGCTCGGCAGCTCGTTCGGCAAGAGCATCAAGAACTTCAAGAAGGGCATCAACGAGGGCAAGACCGAAGAGCAGCCGGCCGCGTCCGAGCCTGCGGCGCCTGCCTCGCACGACCCCCAGTAGCCAGGGGCTGAAGCGGTGACGGCCACCGCGTCACCTCCCGACGCCGGCGGTGCGGCCGTGGGGGAGGGCTACAGCGGCCAGGAGATGGCCCTCGTCGAGCACCTCGACGAGCTCCGCCAGCGGCTGTTCAAGGCGGCGGTCGCGATCGTCCTGGGCTTCTCCGTCGGCTTCGTCTTCCGCAACCAGGTCCTGGAGCTGCTGCGCACCCCCTACTGCCAACTCCCGCCGGAGCTGCGCGCCGGCGAGCTGGGGCTCGACCAGGGCCGCTGCACGCTTGTCTTCATGGACGTGCTGGGCGGCTTCTTCCTCAGCCTGAAGGCGGCGGCGATGGTGGCGGTGGTGCTGGCCGCCCCGGCCGTGTGCTACCAGATCTGGCGCTTCGTCACCCCGGGGCTGCGGCCGGTCGAGAAGCGCTACGCCCTGCCGTTCGTCGTGCTGAGCCAGTTGCTGTTCGCCGGCGGAGCGGTCTTCAGCTACTTCCTCATCCCGCGGGCGCTGCACTTCCTGTTGGGCTTCGCCGGGCCTGGCGTCGTGTCGCTGATGGACGCCAACCGCTACCTGACCTTCGTGCTGCAGACCATGATCGCCTTCGGGATCGCGTTCGAGTTCCCCCTGGTGCTGATGATCCTGTCGCTCATGGGCGTGGTCAGCTCCGCGGGGATGCGCCGCTACCGGCGTCAGGCGCTGTTCGGCACCTTCGTCGCCGCGGCGATCATCACGCCCACTCAGGACCCGCTGACGATGTCGTTCATGGCCGCCCCGCTCGTGATCTTCTATGAGGGCAGCATCCTGTTCGCGCGGGTCGTCGAGCGGCGCCGAGGCGCGGAGGCGGTGGCGGCAAGCTAGGTCGTGTCTGTCCTCGCGCGCTTCGCCCAAGGCTACGGCTTCCCCCTCGACGACTTCCAGGTCGCCGGCATCACCGCGCTGGTCGAGGGCCGCTCGACCCTGGTGGCGGCGCCCACCGGCGCCGGCAAGACCGTCGTGGGAGAGTTCGCGGTCTGGTACGCGCTGGAGCGCGGCGGCAAGTGCTTCTACACCACCCCGATCAAGGCGCTGTCGAACCAGAAGTTCGCCGACCTGTCGCGTCGCCACGGCGCCGCGTCGGTCGGGCTGCTGACCGGCGACAACGCGGTCAACGGCGATGCCCCGGTCGTGGTGATGACGACCGAGGTGCTGCGCAACATGCTCTACGAGGGCTCGCGGGCGCTGGTCGGCCTGCACGCGGTCGTCCTCGACGAGGTCCACTACCTGGCCGACCGCGAACGCGGCGGGGTGTGGGAGGAGGTCATCGTCCAGCTGCCCGCCGGCGTGCAGCTGGCCTGCCTGTCGGCGACCGTCAGCAACGCCGAGGAGTTCGGGGCCTGGCTGCGGCGCGTGCGCCCGCACCCGCAGGCGGCGGAGGGCGGGGACGATGCGCCCGACTCCTGCGACGTCGTCATCTCCGAGCGCCGGCCGGTGCCTCTCGAGCACCACTACGCCGTCAACGACCGGCTCTATCCGGTGTTCAAGAGCGGGGCCAAGCAGGCCGGCAAGCGGCCCGCCGCGGCCGCGGTGGATGCGGCCAGGCAGGCACGCGGGGGCGTGCCCAACCCCGAGGTCGTCATGCTGGAACGCCAGGCAGCCGGCCGGGACCGCTGGACGCGCCGCGGCCGCCGGCTGCCCGGGGGGCAGCGGCTGCGCCCGCCGCGGCGCTCCGACCTCGTCGCCGACCTGCGGCGGCGCAACTGGCTGCCGGCGATCTACTTCCTGTTCAGCCGCGGCGGCTGCGACGACGCCGTCGACCAGCTCGTCGGCGACGGGCTGCGGCTGACCTCCACCCAGGAGCGCCGCCGCATCCGCGGGCTGGTCGAGGAGCGCACCAGCGAGCTGCCGGCAGACGACCTGGAGGTGCTCGGCTACGGGCGCTGGGCCGATGCCCTGGAGCATGGGATCGCCGCGCACCACGCCGGGCTGGTCCCGGTCTTCAAGGAGACCGTCGAGGAGCTGTTCGTGCGCGGCCTGGTCAAGGTCTGCTTCGCCACCGAGACCTTGGCGCTGGGGATCAACATGCCCGCCCGCACCGTGGTCATCGAGCGGCTGGACAAGTGGACCGGCCAGCGCCACGAGCTGCTCACCCCGGGGCAGTTCACACAGCTGACGGGGCGGGCCGGCCGGCGCGGCCTGGACCGCGTCGGTCACGCCGTCGTGCTCTACCAGCGCGACGTCGACTTCCCCACCGTGGCCTCGCTGGTCGGTCGGCGCACGGAGCCGCTGCGCTCGAGCTTCGCGCCCAGCTACAACCTCGCCGTCAACCTGCTGCGCCGCCACGACCGGGCCGCCGCAGAGCAGCTGTTGGCGCTGTCGTTCGCCCAGTTCCAGGCGGACCAGGGCGTGGCCGGCGAGGAGCTGCGCATCGCCCGCAACCGGGCCGCGCTGAGCGGCTACGCCGAGAACCTGCGCTCGCAGCGCGGCGACTTCGGGGCGTACTGGGCGCTGCGCCGGGAGCTGTCGCGGCTGGAGTCCGCGGGCGCCGCCGAACGCCGCCGCCGGCGGACCGAAGCGGTCGAGCGCAGCATCGCCGAGCTGCGGGAGGGTGACGTCGTGGCGCTGGATGACGGCGCCGGCCACGGGCTGGCGGCGATCGTCGGCCGCCACTCCAGCAGCAGCGGCACGCCGCTGGCCAGCGCGGTGACCGACGACCGCAAGCTCGTGCGGCTGGGCCCGCGCGAGTTCGAGCGGCCGGCCCGCAAGGTGGGCTGGGTCCGGCTGCCCACCTCGGGGGGCCCACGCCAGGCCGCCTACCGCAAGACCGTCGCCGGCGCGCTGCGCGAGCTCGTCGAAGGCGCAGGCGAGGGCGCGGCGCGTCGCCGAGCCGACGCCACGCCGGTCGACCCCGACACTGCCGCGCGCATCGCCGAACTGCGCGAGGCGGTCCGGGCCCATCCCGTCCACGACGACCCGGGGCTGGACGACCTGGAGGTGTGGGCCCGCCGCTACGACGACCTGCGGGCCGAGACCGGACGCCTCGAACGTGCCGTGCACCGGCGCACCGGCTCGCTGGTGCGCCAGTTCGACCGCATCGTCCGCGTCCTGACCGACCTGGGCTACCTCACCGACGACACCGACGATCCCAGCCCCACCGCCGACGGGCTGGTCCTGGCCGGCCTCTATGCCGAGACCGACCTGGTGCTGGCGGAGGCGCTGCGCCGGGGCCTGCTGGACCGGCTGGAGCCGCCCGACCTCGCCGCGGTGGCCAGCGCGTTCGTGCACGAGACCCGGCTGAAGGAGCCCCCCCCGCCGCGCTACCCGACCGCGGCGGTCCGCGACGCGGTAC
>DASZOD010000151.1:0-5627 GCA_035550935.1 Egibacteraceae bacterium
GTGCACCCGCTCGGCGGCGACCCGGCGGGCCGCCGCCAGCGCCTCGTCCAGCCATGCGGCGGGCGGCGGGGACCGTCGGAGGGGAGCCTCGCCCGCGGCGATCGACTCCAGCAGCGCCAGGGACCGGTCCAGGAAGTCGCCCGGGTCCAGGAGGCGGTCGGCGAAGCCGAGCTCGACGGCCTGGGCCGGCCGCAGCATCCGGTTGCTGGCCAGGGGGTTGTGCACGATCGCGCTGAGGGCGTTGGCGGCGCCGACGACCCTGGGCGCCAGCTGGGTCCCGCCCCAGCCGGGCACGATCGACAGGAACACCTCGGGGAAGGCGATCGGCCCCGCGGTCGCCGACACGGTGCGCCAGTCGCAGTGCAGGGCGAGTTCCAGGCCGCCGCCCAGGCAGGCGCCGTTGACCGCCGCCAGGGTCGGGAACGGCAGCTGGCGCAGCCGGCCGAACAGGGCCTGGCCGCGGCGGGCGCCGTCGCGCGCCAGGGCGGCGGTGGCGCCGGCGAGGACCTCCAGGTCGGCGCCGGCGGCAAAGCTGTGGGGCTTGCCGGTCAGCAGCAGCCCCCGGGTGTCGGGCTGGGCCTCGACCGCGTCCAGCGCGGCCTCCAGCGACGCCAGCGCGCCCGGTCCCAGCGTGTTGGGCCGGGTGTGGTCGCGGCCGTTGTCCATGGTGACCAGCGCCAGCCGGCCCGCCCCGGCCTCGCCGGCGCTCGCGGCGACCTTCGGCGAGCGGAACCAGGTGACCTTGAAAGCGGTGACGCCTTCGGCCACCTACCGGCTCCGCTCCCACAGCACCGCGCAGCCCATGCCCAGCCCGACGCACAGCGCGGTGATGCCGTAGCGGGCGTCCTCGTTGTGCTCCAGCCAGTGGGCCAGCTGCTGGGTCAGCCGGGCTCCCGACATCGCCAGCGGGTGTCCCAGGGCGATCGCGCCCCCGTAGGGGTTGACCTTGGGGCTGTCGGAGGGCAGCCCGAAGTGGTCGAGGAACGCCAGGCACTGGACGGCGAAGGCCTCGTTGAGCTCGACGACGTCGATGTCGTCGAGCGACAGGCCGCGGCGGGCCAGCAGCCGCTCGGTGGCGGGGATCGGGCCGTAGCCCATCGTCTCGGGCTCCACGCCGACGAACACGTAGTCGACCAGGCGCATCCTGGCCGCCAGCCCCAGCTCGGCGGCGGTGTCGGCGCTGGCCAGCAGCACGCAGCCGGCGCCGTCGTTCAAGCCGGCGGCGTTGCCCGGGGTGACCCGCCCGCCGGGCCGGAACGGCGAGGGCAGCGCCGCCAGGTCCGCCATGGTGACGCCGGGTCGGGGATGCTCGTCGTCGGCGACCACCTGCCAGCCCTGCTCGCTCCACCCGGCCATCGACGCGACGTGGCCGGCGAACACGCCCTCCGCCCGTGCCTTGGCCACCCGCTCCTGAGACTGCAGCGCGTAGGCGTCGGCGCGTTCCCGGCTGATCGCGGGCAGCTCGTCGTGGAGGTTCTCGGCGGTGGCGCCCATGACCAGCGACGAGGAGTCCACCAGGCGCTCGGCGAGGAAGCGGGGGTTGAGCTCGACCTGGGAAGCCATGGGATGGTGGCCCATGTGCTCGACGCCCCCGGCGACGACGACGTCCTGTGCGCCGACGCGGATGGCGTTGGCGGCGTTGGTGATCGCCGTCAGCGCCCCGGCGCACATCCGGTCCACGGCGTAGCCCGGCACCGAGGTCGGCAGTCCGGCCAGCACGGCGCTGGCCCGCCCCATGGTCAGCCCCTGGTCGCCGACCTGGGCGGTGGCCGCCCAGACGTTGTCGTCGACCCGGCCGGGGTCCAGGCCGGGGTTGCGCTCCAGCAGCACCCGGATGGTGCGCGTCGCCATGTCGTCGGCGCGGGTGTGGGCGTAGTAGCCGTCGGGCTTGGCCCGCCCGATGGGCAGGCGCACCCCGTCGATGTAGACGGCGTCGCGCAGCTGGATCACCCCGGCCCTTCCGATGCCCGGCCCCGCATGCTAGCGGCGGGTGAGCGCCGAGGGGGGCGCCCGCCGGTCTCGTCCGCCGCTCCCCAGCGGGGCCGCACCGCCACGTCGACCGCGGCCGGGACGTCGCCGAGCACCTCGGCGGCGGCGGCCATCATCCCTTCCGCGACCAGCGTCGCGGCCTCCTCGGCGTCGCCCTCGGGCACCTCGGCGACGAGTTCGTCGTGGACGACGAGCACCAGCCCCTCGGCGGGCACACCTCCGGAGCTGGCGGCTCCGAAGCGCGCGCGCAGCCGCCGTTCGACCTCGGCCAGCGCCAGCTTGGTCATGTCGGCGCCGGCGCCCTGGATGGGGGCGTTGCGGGCCAGCGTCGCCGAGGTCCGCGCCGCGGGGACCGCGCCCGGCGCCTGCTCGCCGGAGGCGTCGACGTTGAGCGAGCGGACCCGGCCCAGTGGGGTGCGTATCTTGCCGGTACGCCGTCCGGCGGCCTCGGCCTGGGCCAGCCAGGTCGCCACCCGCGGGAACGTCGCGAAGTAGCGGTCGATGGTGGCCCGGGCCTGTTCGGTGGCCATGCCCGCGGCCCGGGCGAAGCCGGACGCGCCCATGCCGTAGAGGAGCCCGAAGTTGAGCTGTTTGGCGGCGGCCCGCTGGGCCGGGGTCACGGCGTCCTCGGCGACGTCGAAGAGCATCGCGGCGGTGGCCCGGTGCAGGTCGCCGCGGCGGCGGAACACCGCCGTGAGCGCCTCGTCGCCCGAGACCGCCGCCAGGATCCGCAGCTCCTGCTGCGAGTAGTCGGCCACCACCAGGGCTCGGCCGGGCCCCCCGCCGAAGCAGGCCCGGTAGCGTGCCTGCTTCGGCACCTGGGTGAGGTTGGGGTCGCTGCAGGCGATGCGACCGGTGCCTGCGATCTGGCGCCAGTCGGCGTGGACCCGACCGGTGCGGGGGTGGACGACGCGCCGGGCCCAGTCGCCGCCCCAGTTGCCCGTCACCTTGCTGACCTCGCGCCACTCCAGCAGCGCGGCCACGGCAGGCTGGTCGCGGTGGTCGCGCAGCACGTGCTCCCGGGTGCTGGGCACGTCGATGCCCAGACGCGCGAGCGCGTCGCGCACCTGCTCGGGGGAGGCGAGGTTGACCGCGACGGGCCCGAACAGGTCGCGGGGGCTGGTGTCGGTGACCAGGAGCTGCTGGACCCGCTGTTCCAGCACCGGCAGGTCGCGTTCGAGCCCCTCCAGCATGCCCTGCCAGCGGGGCGCGTCGAAGGCGACGCCGCGCAGCTGCAGGTCGGCGAGCACCGGCAGCGCGGCGAACTCCAGGCGGGCCACCCGGGTCAAGCCGTGGCCGACGAGCTCGCGGCACTGCTGGTCGAACACCGCCCAGGTGGCGAGGGCGTCGTCGGCGGCGTAGCGCAGCTGCGCTTCGCTCAGCGACCCGCAGCCGAAGGTGGCCCGCAGCGACTTGTCCAGGCGCATCCCCAGCCGGAAGCCCGCCAGCTCGCCCAGGCCGAGGCCGCCGGCGGCCGGGTCGCCGCCGTCCAGCAGCTGCTGGGCCAGCATGGTGTCGGCCAGGCGCCGGGGGCGCAGCCCGGCGCGGGCCAGGAATCGCAGGTCGAACGAACCGTGGTGGAAGACCTTCAGCACGCCCTCGTCGCCCAGCAGCGGCGCGAGCACGCGGGCGTCGACCCGCTGGGCGTCCACGACCAGCACCGGGTGGTCGGGCCCGGCGGCCACCTGGACGAGCAGCAGCCGGTCCCGGGAGGGGTCCCAGCCGCTGGTCTCGGTGTCGACCGCGACCACCTTCGTCCCCGCGGTTGCGGCAAGCCACTCGCGGGCCTCCTCGGCGGTGGCCGCGTAGCGGTAGGACGGCTCGGGCATGGCAGCAACGCTAGCGTGCGCCCGCGGGAACGATGCGGGAACGATGCGGGCCTCGCCGGCGTCAAACGGTACAACCCCCTATCGGATCCCCGCCCGCCGGCAGCGCCTCCGGCGCCGCCCTCGCCCACCGACACCGCAGGAGGTCGCCCACCGTGCGCCTCGTCGCCGCCATCGTCACCGCGATCGTCCTAGCCGGCTGCGCCGGCTCGGGGACGGCCGGACCGGGCCCGGCCGTCCCACCCGTGCCCGAAACCGGCGAAGGCGCCGGCGCGCCCGGTCGCGCAGACGGCGCCATCACCGGCACCCTCGGCGGCGACCCCGGCCTCGAAGGCGGCTGTGCCTGGGTGGACACCCCCGAAGGCCGCTACGAGGTGCTGTGGCCCACCGGCTACCGCGTGCAGCAGGAGCCGCTGCGCCTCCTCGGCCCCGACGGCCAGACGGTTGCCGAGGAGGGCCAGGGGCTCACCGTCGAGGGCCGGCCGGCGACAGACGCCCTGTCGTACTGCCAGGTCGGGCGCCTTTGGCAGGCCACCGCGGTGACGGTGCGCAAGTAGCCGGGCCCCCAGGCACCTGTTTCCGCGGCGCCCGCGTCGGCCCGGTGCTTACGCCTCGCCCCTGGTCGCCAGAGCTTCGGCGAAGACCTGCAGGCGCTGCAGCTGCCGCGGATCGTCGGCGCGCGCGACCCCGGCGATCGCCGCCTTCAACCACCGGTAGGCATCGGCTTCCACGCCGCAGCCCAGACACGCGTCGAGATGGTCAGCCACGTCGACGACACGCGGATCGTCGATCTCGCCGTCGAGGAACGGCTGCAGGAGCCGCCCCACTTCCCGGCAGCCCATGGCAGTCGCCTGATTCGATCTGCGCCGCATCACCGTCGAATCCCCTGCGCGGTGAAACCCGCCGCCTCCAGCCGTTTGCGCATCTTCTTGCGTGCCCGATGCAAACGGCTCATCACCGTGCCGGTGGGGATACCGAGCACGTCAGCGGCCTCCTGATAGGCCAACCCGTCCACGTCGACGAGGACGACCACCTCACGGAATCCCTGGCCGAGCGCGAACAGCGCCTCGACGATCTCCGCCTCGATCACCCCGTCGAGCACCCGCTCCTCGGTGCCGTTGCGGCCCTCCGGACCGGCGGCCGGCAGCCGCAGCAGCTCCTCAGGGGAGTCAGCCAAACGGGGACGCGCACGTCGGTACATGTTGCGGATAGCGTTGCGCAGGATCGTCAGCAGCCAAGCCCGCGGATGGCGCCCGTCGAACCGGTCGATCGCACGGTAGGCGCGGATCAGCGTCTCCTGGACGGCGTCCTCCGCGTCTTGGGCGCTGCCAGCCAGACGGCGGGCCACCCGCAGCAGCACCGGCACCTCCGGGGTCACGTAGTGGCGGAACCGCTCGGAGGCGGTCGCGTCACGAGGCAGGGTCCGCTCGTCCTCCATCAGCTACGGCAACCCGCATGGGACCCGGCTCATTTCCACAAATTCGCAGCGGGGCCAAGGACCGGGGAAGGCAGGGCCACGGTCGAGGGTTCCAAAGGGGGATGAACGAAGCAGGCCGCGGCCATCATGCCGACCGCGGCCGGGAAGCGGGGAAGGCTGCCGTGAATAGGATCAAGGACCTCATCGAATGCATGCGGGTCCGCCGTCTGCTGCAGTCCTACCTCGACGGCGAACTCGACGACGAGCACGGCGCCGCCATGGTCGCCCGCCATCTGCAGGCCTGCCGCCGCTGCGGAATGGCCGCGGACAGCATCCAGTTCCTCAAGGACCAGGTCGCGCGGTTCCGTCACGACCCGAGCCCCGAGCAGGTCCAA
>DASZOD010000152.1:0-1578 GCA_035550935.1 Egibacteraceae bacterium
GGATGAGGGTGCTGGACGACGGTGACCGGGTGGAGGTCCTCGGCGCCGTGCAGGGGGGGTGACCGTGGCCGCTGGCGACGACCCGTTCGTCATCGCCGGGGTCGAGCTGTCGTCACGGCTCGTCGTCGGCAGCGGTGGCGCCTCGAGCCTGGAGGCGCTCGAGCGGGCGCTGCGGGTCTCGGGCGCCGACCTGGCGACGGTGGCGCTGCGCCGCATCGATTCCGCGGCGCGGGGCTCGGTGCTGGACGTGCTCGAACGCGTGGGCTGCCGGCCGCTGCCGAACACCGCCGGCTGCTACACCGCCCGGGACGCGGTCCTGACCGCCCGGATGGCCCGCGAGGCGCTGGAGACCGACTGGATCAAGCTGGAGGTCATCGGCGACGACCGGACCCTGTACCCCGACCCGGTGGAACTGTTGGACGCCGCCGAACAGCTCGTCGACAGCGGCTTCGTGGTCCTGGCCTACGCCAACGACGACCCGGTCGTGGCCCGGCGGCTGGAGGAACTGGGGTGCGCCGCGGTCATGCCGCTGGGCTCTCCGATCGGCTCCGGTGCGGGCATCCGCAACCCGTACAACCTGCGCATCATCGTGGAGCACGCGACGGTGCCCGTCATCCTCGACGCGGGTGTGGGCACCGCCAGCGACGCTGCCCAGGCCATGGAGCTGGGGTGCGACGGGGTGCTGCTGGCCAGCGCCGTCACCCGCGCCCAGCGGCCGGCGTTGATGGCCGAGGCGATGCGCAAGGCGGTGGAGGCCGGACGCCTGGCCTTCCGCGCCGGGCGCATCCCCACACGGCTGTACGCCGAGGCCTCCACGGATGTGGAGGGCATCGCGCGGCTGGCCCCGCCGGCGCTGCCGTCACGCTCGCCGTGAGCGCCCGCGACGGCGAGCACAGCCTCTAGCTACCATGCGTCTGTGAGCGACGAGCATCCCAGGCCTCGCCGACCGCTGGCTGCAGTCGTCTGGCTGGCCGGTCGACTGCAGACCGTGGCCGGGGTGTGCGGGGTGCTGGCGCTGGGCGCTGCGGTGGTCGAGGGGCTCGTCGGGGGCCTGACCTTCGCGGTCCTCCTGCGCTGGGGCGCCGCCTACGTGGCAGCGCTCCTGCTGGCCGCCGCCGTGCTGGTCGCCGCCCAGGTCTGGCGTGGGCCCGGGGCCGCTCAGCGCCGCGGCCACCACCTGTCGGCATCGGAGGTCGGGCTCGCCCCGCCGCGCCGGCGGGGCACCGGACGCCACTCCGCCGGGCGGCGCACCGGCGGGCGCTCCGGGTAGCGTCTCCCGGTGCGTGACCGACGCTGGCGTCGGGCCCGGCTGCGCGACGCCTACCTGTACCTGTGCACCGACCGGCGGGCCGCAAGCGCGGACCTCGAAGTGTTCCTGGACGCGGTCCTCGGCGCGGGCGTCGACGTCGTCCAGCTGCGCGACAAGGACGCAACCGCCGAAGAGCTGCGCGCCGCGGCCGCGGTGATGCGCGCCTGCGCCCACCGCCACGGCGCCCTGTTCGTCATCAACGACGACGCGTTGCTGGCGCGCGACTGCGGCGCCGACGGGGTGCACGTCGGTCAGGACGACCTGCACCC
>DASZOD010000153.1:0-15753 GCA_035550935.1 Egibacteraceae bacterium
GACCGACGGGGACGGCTACTGGGACCCCGGCTTGCTGACCCAGGCCAAGGCCAACGCGATCACCATCTACACCATCGGGCTGGGCTCGGCGGTCAACACCACCCTGCTGAGCACCATCGCCGCCGAGACCGGCGGGCAGTACTACCAGGTCGCCGACGCCAGCGACCTGCCCGAGGTGTTCCGCCGCATCGAGGAAGGCACCGGCGGCGACGACGGCGTCGACCGCGACAGCGACGGCGACGGGCTCAACGACTGCGTCGAGGTCAACGGCGCCTTCAGCCCCGCCCACGGCAAGCGCTACCACAGCGCCCCCTACGATCCCGACACCGACGGTGCCGGCATCCCCGACGGCGAGGAGGTCGTGGCGTTCCGAGGCGGCGGCAGCATCCCGGCCGCCTCGGACCTCTTCACCGTGCTGTCCGACCCCGCCAACGCCGACAGCGACGGCGACGGGTTCAACGACGCCCAAGAGGCAGACGCCGGCTCGTCGCCCTGGCGTCCCGACAGCGACGGCGACGGCCTGTCGGATCTCGCCGAGGCCGAGTGGAACACCTCCCCGACCGACGTCGACAGCGACGGCGACGGCTTCAGCGACGGCCACGAGGTCCGCGACCAGGCGGGCGGGTTCAATCCGCTGATCGTCGACGACCCCATGACGCCCGACGAGTGGGCCAGCGAGTTCGCCAAAGGGGCGGCCATCGGCGACGCCGGCCAGGGCACGACCATCCCCTACCTGCTGGGCTCCATCGCCTCCTCGGGCGCAAGCTTCGTCCCGGTGGTCGGCTGGATCGTGGGGGCCATCCTCGACCTGCGTGACGCCATCGGCAACGCCTTCCGCGGCGAGTGGGTCGCCGGCGGGCTCAGCCTGGCCGGGATCGTGCCCTACGTTGGGGATGCCGCCAACATCGCCGGCAAGGTGGTGAAGTTCATCGGACGCAACGGCCATCTGGCCGACGACGCGTTCGCCGCCATCGCAAAGCTCGACGACTTCCCGGGCTCGTTGCGCGCGGACGTCCTGCGTCGCGTCGACGGTGCCGCCAAGCAGCTGCAGGACGCCGGCGTCTCCGACGACGCGCTCGTGCGGCTCGCACAGTCACGCCACGGGTTCATGCACATCACCGACGGGCTGCGGCGAGTCGGCGCCAAGCTCGGTCCCAGGATCCCGTTCCAGGCCACCTCCAAAGGAGCAGAAGATGCGGTCGCTGCCACGTTGGATGCCGGCGTACGTCAACCTCAGCAGTGGTTCCCCACGGCCAGGTTCGGGTTGGGTAGCGGCCGCCGCGTCGACATCGTTGACAACGACGGCATCGCCCACGAGGTGAAGTCTGGCTACGTCAGGGCAGACCGGGTGATCCTGGGGCAGATCGAGAAGGACGCGATGCTGCTCGGCGACCAGGCCTCCGAGCTTGATGCAATGGTCTGGCACTTCGTGGCCAGGCCCAACGGCAACATGGGCGCCGACCGGCGTGTCCTGGACGCGCTGGACGACGCTGGCATCCCCTATATCTTCCACCTGCCATGACCAAGCGGTTTGACGAGATGACGCCGGCGGAGGCCGACCAGGCCTTCGCCGGCTTCCTCGACCAGCGGCCGAAGGCCCTGGCGTACCTGCGGCAGCGGCTGGCTGCCGCCGGGCAGGAACCCGACGAGCTGCTGGACGGGTCGGTGGCCAGCCTGGAGCCGCTGTGGGCGTGGGTCAAACGCCAGCTTCCCCCGGGTCCGCGACAGGAGGGATGGCGCACGGACACCGACCAAGTCGACGGCCAGGCCGTGCCTGGCTGGTACCGCCACGAGATGCCGGAGGAGCGCAGGCTGTCGCCGGACTCGGTGCGCCTGGTCGACGGCGTCGTGTCCTATGTCGGCGAGATCGTGATGGCGGCCGTTGCAGGAGCACGCTGGCAGCGGGGGTACCACCCGGTCCGGCGTTGGGTGGATCAGAACAGCCCGGTGCTGGCCCGCGAAGACGAGCAGGTCGGCGTGATCAGGATGGTGTTCGGAATGGCGCGCCGGCACGTTCGCGAGCCCGGAAGTAGCCCTGACCGGAAGTTGCGCGACTTGGTCCAGGGTTGGGTCAACGTGCTGCGACAGGCCGCCCCCGCGCCGGTTGAGATTGAGCAGCCGGCGTTGGACGTCGCCCTGGACGCCGAGGTTTCCGTAGAGCGGGGGGACGTGGCGGGCGAGTGGATCGTCGGGTTGGACGACGACGTGTGGGTCCTGGTGGGCGACGCGGCGATCGAGCGCCTGGCCGTTGCCCTGCCGGGTCACGTCGGGGTGACCGAGGCGGAGTTCGAGGACCGTGAGATCCTCATCGTGCGGGGCCGGGTCGACCCCGACAGGTTGAAGCGGTGGGTGGTCGCCGAGCTGACGCGCAGCGCCGGCGGCAGCGCCCGCGACTAGCACCGGGCGGCCCCATCCGATGTTCGTGGGCGCGACCTTCGGCTTCGGCGTCATCCCGTGCGCCACCGCTGGTGTCGCGGTCGGGTACGTCGCGGCGAGGGTCGTGCGCAACGTCAACGAGTACCTGTTCAAAGGCGGAGGGTTCGAGCGCGCTGACCCTGCCTTGCGCCATCGTGACGACCGTGACGTCGTCACGCGCCTGGCAGTCGATCACGCGCCGAGCCCGACCGGGCACGACACGCCGGTGCCGCCGATGCCGCAGTAGCCGCTCGGGTTCTTTGCGAGGTACTGCTGGTGGTAGCCCTCGGCGTAGTAGAAGTCGGGCGCGTCGCGGATCTCGGTGGTGACGTCGCCGTATCCCGCAGCAGCGAGCTGGTGCTGGTACGTGTCGCGGGACGCCTCTGCCGCGGCGCGCTGCTCGTCGGAGTACGTGTAGATCGCCGAGCGGTACTGCGTGCCCACGTCGTTGCCCTGGCGCATTCCCTGCGTGGGGTCGTGCTGCTCCCAGAAGATCCGCAGTAGCTCCCCGTAGGACACCACGGTCGGGTCGAACACAACGAGCACGACCTCGGCGTGGCCGGTCTGCGCGCCGCAGACCTCCTCGTAGGTCGGGTTCGGTGTGAAGCCGCCGGCGTAGCCCACCGCCGTCGTCCACACCCCGTCGGCCTGCCAGAACAGGCGCTCGGCGCCCCAGAAGCACCCCATGCCGAAGACCGCCTGCTCCATGCCCTCCGGGAACGGCGGCGCCAGCGGCCTGCCGTGGACGTAGTGCGCGTCGGGCACCTGCATGGCCTCGTCGCGACCGGGCAGCGCCTGGCCGGGCTCAACCATCTGCGTCTTCGTGCGCGTGAAGAACATGCGACCTCCGAGTACCGAGGAAGACGACCGTACCCCCGGTGCAACCACGACGTGCGACAGAACGTTCCGTCCATCGGCAGTGTCCGGAGCCGTGCGCGTGCTGACGGGGGGCTGGTCGCCGCCGCGGCGGTCACCACCCGGCCTGCCGGCCGCGGCCACAGCGGTCGCGATGCGGTCGTCGGCGTCGGCGAGGGCCTCCGGCGCCCTGCGAACGTGCCCGCGAGCGCTCGGGGGGAGCGACCTGTCCGTTGCGGCGCCGGCTACGGTTCCTGGTTGTCGTGGCGGGGACCGACCAGGACCCAGCCGCCGTCCTCGCGCACCTGGTAGGTCCGGATGCCGCGCACGCCGCGGGCCGGTCGGCGGGGAAGACCCGCTTGGGGAAGAGGTTCTCACCGCTGACCGGGTCGTAGGTGTAGTGGTGGTGGGGGCAGTCCACCGCGTCGTCCCACAGAGTGCCCTCGTCCAGGGGCTTGTCCTGGTGTGGGCAGATGGTGCCGAAGGCGACCGCTGTGCCGTCGGACAGCCGCGACAGCAACACCGGCTGGCCGTGCGCCGTCGCCCGCAGGAAGCGGGGCCCGCGCACGTCCCGGGAGCGGGCTACAGGTTCGAAGGACACCCGCTCTCCAGCCGCTGTCCCAGTACCGCAAGGACCTCCTCACGGGGGTGCCCCGCGCCGACCGCGACGACCCGGCGGCCGTCGTGCGCCAGGACGCGCCACTGGCGGTCTCAGCCGGACTCCAGCACCCGCACCGAAGGCGTCGGCCGACGACGACGACCGACGTCCCGGCGGTGCAGGGTGTGCGTGCCACGTCGGTCTACAGGTCGGCGGTCATGAACCGACTGACGTAGGGTGACTCTCCGGGCTTGCCGCGGCGGAAGTGGCCCGAGGGCCCCTCGCCCAGGAAATTTCCGAGAACCAGGCCTCGTGCTCGATCTCCTCGTTGAGGATCGCAATGACAGCTCGTAGGTCCGGTGGTCCTTGCCGAAGGTGAAGTTGCAGATGTCGGTGTAGGTGCGGATGGCGCAGCGTTCGGCCTCGACCAGCACGGTCAGCAGGTCGCGGATCGGGTCGCCTTCCTCCTCGGGCAGTATGCCGAACGTGGTCTCCTTGATCCCGGGCTGGTCGGCCACGGTGGAGCCGGCGCCGCGGTAGACGCTGTCGGGCAGATAGGGTCGGGGCAGCCCGCCTGGTCGGCGAAGGTGCGGATGTCGCGGGGGATCTCCCCGCCGAGCTCGTAGATGCGCGGGACGAGCGCCTCGAAGTGGTTGCGGTCCTCGATGCGGGCGTCCTCGATGATCTCCTTCATCCCTTCGCCTTCCAACCCGATCGCGTTGACCCGCAGGATCGTGTAGTAGTAGAAGGTCGTGAACTCCGCTCCGGCGGCGGCTACAAGCTTGGTGAAGCGGGTCGCTGTTACCGTGGAAGCGACAGGGCGCTCGCTGGAACCGGGCGTCCCGGCCCAGGGAGGCACGATCAGCGACCTACTGCAGCGGCTGCGCGCCCGGGGCTGGCGGGTCACCGCTCAGCGCCGGGTCGTGGCGGAGGTGCTCCAGCGGGAGGGTGCCCACGCTCACCTCACCGCCGACGAGGTGCATGCCCGCGCCCGTCGGATCCTGCCCGAGATCAGCCGGGCGACCGTCTACAACACGCTCAACGAGCTCGTACGGCTCGATGAGGTGCTGGAGGTCACCTCCGGGGCCGGTCCGAAGCGCTATGACCCCGACGCGGCCCGCGATCACCACCACATCGTGTGCGTCGGCTGCGGGCAGCTCCGCGACGTGCACCCTGTGGGCCATGAGTCCCTGCGGCTGCCGCCCGCCCAGCGTCACGGCTTCGAGCTCGTCGACGTCGCCATCGTCTTCCGCGGCCGCTGCCCCGCCTGCCGCGAGTCGTAGCCTCCCGCCGGCACGGCGGGGTCTGAACTAAACGGCGCTGACGGCGGTGTTCACCTGGACCGTGAGGAAGGTCGGCGACTCGGCGACCAGGTCGGCGGCCTCGTGCCAGTGGTGCTGGCACAGCTGCAGGTCTCCGAAGACGAACTCGACCCGCACCCGCACCGGCGCCGCGCAGGCGCCGTAGTCACAGGTCTCGCCGATGACGTCGGCGACTCGGTCTCCCGCCATGGGGTGCCTCCCTCGAGTGTCGTGGGTCTTGTGGTCAGCAGCGGTGCTCTCCTCACCACCACCATCGACCCTTGCCCGCCGCTCTGTATCGTCAGAATTGACGAAATCGCGCCCCGCCGCCCGCCACCGGCGGCTGCGCCGTCGCCCGCAGCCAGCGCAGGCGGCCGCGAGGCGGCGTGCGCTACGAGGTCGCCTCGTCGTAGGCGAGCAGGTCCCGGTACTCGTCGGGCAGCTGGGCGACGAGGTGGTCGAACTGGCCGGGGCTGACGGCGTCGCGCACCACCGACAGCACCGCCTTGGCGTGGAACGCCGCGTCGGGTAGCCCGACCCCAGGGGCGCTGCGCTCGGCCACCCGCTGGTAGAAGTCCTGCAGGGAGAACGACTCCTGCGCGGCCTCGGTGCGCCGGAGGTGGCGGCCGATCTCGTCGGGCAGCTGCGCGGCGAGGTCCTTGGGCTCACCACCCGCGAGGCGCTCGGCCAGCGTCTCCAGGGTCGCGCGCGTGGTCTGCTCGGCTGCGCCCCGCGAATCCAGGCGGGCGCGGTGCTGGACGTGGCCGATGAACTCGTCGTGGTCCACGGTGCACTTGCCCTCGCATCGCCTGCCGGATCTCCGGAGGCGGTACCCGCCTCGGCGGGCCAGCAACCGCCGGAGGGGCAGCGCGAACCCCCCGCGACTACCCGGATGGACACCGCAGTCGACCACTTTGGTGATCAAGCAGGCTAGTCACCCTCCCGAAATGCCTACTGACGGTAACAAAGCCGGACAGGAGTCATACGGTGGGCATTCTTCGACGGGTGATCGGGGCGGTCCTGGCAGCAGGCACCGTGGTGCTCTCAGGCGTCCCGGCACCGGCGGCGCTGGCCCACAGCGACCCGGTGGGCAACCGCGCGCCGGTGGACGTCAACCAGCCGCTGCGCGTCGCAGGCGAGCTGATCCCACCGGTGCCGGATCTCACCGTGCGCGGCCCCGACGAGGCGGGCAACGGTCGCCGCCGCGGCCAGCGCCCGCACACCGCCGACGACCCCAGCGGCGCGGTCGACCGGGTCACTGCTCCCCGCGCCCTGGTCGGTCCCGCGCTGGTCTCGGCCACCGCGGTCAGCGGTCATGCGGAGATGCCGCTGCTGCTGCCCCGCTCGGCGCTGCCGTGGCGCTTCTACGTCGACCGGGCTTTGGCCCAGCGCTTCGGCGAGGCGGCTGTGGCCGGTGCCGCGGCCCAGTGGGACGGCATCGCCGGGTCGCGCTGGGCCACCGCCTACGGCGGCGTGGTCGACGGCGCCGGGCCGGCTCCGGACGGCCGCTCGGTGATCTTCGCCAAGACCGACTGCCCCAGCGGCACCGCCGGCTACACCTACTGGCAGACCGACAACGCCCGCGGCGACTCCCGCTACGGCACGGCCGCGCTGTACCTCGTCGACGTCGACGTCGCCGTGTGCGGCAACGTCGGCGACGTGCCGTCGCTGCGGGCCATCGTCGCCCACGAGGTCGGCCACGCCTTCGGGCTTGCGCATCTGTGCAACCCCGGCGAGTCCTGCCACGCGCCGGCCATGGGCACCGGCCACTCCTGCCGCGTCATGTACTGGGCACCCAGCCCCTGCCGCCACGCGGTCAACGCCGCCGAGCACAACGGCGCGATCCACGTCTACCCCACCCTGGAGCGTCTGTCGGGCCCCACCCGCATCGAGACCGCCGCCCGCGCCTCGTTCGCCTCCTTCGGCCGCTTCGCCGCGCCGGCCGTCGTGCTGGCCCGCGCCGACCGCACGGCACATGGTCCGCTGGCCGCCTCGGCCCTGGCAGGGGGGCTGGGCGGGCCCCTGCTGCTGGCCGCCCCCGGCCAGTCGGCGTGCGTGACGGGGACGGCGGCCACCGAGCTGACCCGCGCCGCCGCCGAGGGAGCCCCGGCGCTGCTGGTGGGGGACTGGCCTGTCAGCTGCGTCGAGGAGCTGGCCCGCTGGGACCTCGACGCCCGCCTCGTGGGCGGGCCCGCCGGCCCGGTCTTGCTGGGGTTGGCGGTCGCCGAGGCCATCGCCGACAGTGGCCGCCTGGGCGAGGCCGCGGTGCTGGTGTCGGCCAGCGCCGACGCCGGCGGCCACGTCCCAGACGGCGTCGCAGGCGGCGCGGCCGCCGGCCGCGCCCGCGGCCCCGTCCTCTACACGGATCCGGGGCGGCTCGACCCGGCCGTCGCCTCCTGGCTGCGCGCACACCGTCAGGTGCGCCGGGTCTACGTGCTGGGCGGACAGGCTGCGCTGTCGGACCAGGTCGTCACCGACCTGCGCGCGGCGGGAGTGGAGCCGATCCGGGTGGCGGGCCCCAGCCGGGTGGAGACCGCGCTGGCGCTGGCCAACCGCAGCGACCTGTTCGGTGCCGCCACCGGCCCGGTGGTAGTGGCCACCGCAGAATCCTGGGCGGACGCGGTCACCGGTTCGTCGGTGGGTGCGGGGCTGGGCGCGCCCGTGCTCGTGTCCCCGCGGGCGCCGCACGGCGGCGTGCGCGCCTGGCTGGCCGCACGCAGCCCCGCCGGCGGCTACCTCGTCGGCGGCGCCGCGGCCCTGCCCTACGAGCTGCAGTGGGACTACGCCCGGCTGGTGCGGTAAGGCCGCGGGCAAGCTGGCACGGGCAGCGCAGCAGGTGGCCCAGATGGGATGTTCTACACAAACGTGGTTGCGGGACGGACGGCCGCGGCTACTCTGGTTGCGGGCATGCCCCCATCCCCCACGACGAACGCCCGCCCTGACCCCCCAAGGGCGGGCGTTTCGTCATTTCCGCGCTAGTGACGGGGGAGATCCGGTCGGCGAGGCCATGCGTTCAACGTCCCAGCCTCAAACCGCCGAGGGTCGGGTCTGGCCGCAACGACCGCGAGGTTCGTGTGGGCGACCGGACACGACCTGAGCGGCGCCTCGCTGGAGCGCGCGGCCTAGGCCGGGCGGATGGGCCTTCCGGTGGGTGGTTGCTTGGCGTGCAACTCGGGTACCCGCTGGTCAGAGTCGCGCGGCTGCCCGGGGGGCCAGGAGGGGCAGCGGCACACTGGTCGACGCGGTGATCGAGGAGCTGTCGATGCGCGACGAGGTCGAGGATCGACAGTGCTCGCCGTTTCGCCGCCCGCGTCTACGGAGACGGCCGCCCGCAGGTCAGGCCCAGGCGCCCGTCGACGACGTCGGCCGCGACCTCGTGCAGCTTGCGTTGGTGGCTGCGCGCGTAGCGGCGCAGCAGTTCGAAGGCGTCGAGGACGCCGATTCCCAGCTGGGCGGCCAGCACGCCCTTGGCCTGCTCGATGACGACCCGGCTGCTCAGTGCGTGCTGCAGCTGGGCCGCGAGAGTCTGGGTCGCCTGGAGGTCCCTGATGTTCACGACGTAGCTGGTGGCGACGCTGGCCAGCGTCTGTGCGACCTCCAGGTCGTCCTGTCCGAACCGCCGCGGCTGCTGGGAGTAGACCGCGAGCGCGCCGATGCGCTGCCCGCCGACCGCCATGGGAACGCCCGCCACCGCGTGCAGGCCGGCTTCCACCATGCCCTCGGCGAAGCCCGGCCAGCGGTCGCTGGCGGCCGGATCCTCGACGGCGACCGGGGTCCCCAGGCGGTAGGCCTCGAAGCAGGGACCGTCCCGCAGGCTTGTCTGGAGGTTCTCGATCTGCTCGATGTGGTCGTCGGTGGCGGCGACCAGGCGCAGCACGCCGGCGGCGTCGACCAGGCTCACCCCCGCGCCGGAGGTCCCCAACACCGCGACGACCTGGTGGCAGAAGCAGTCCAGGACCTCGTCGACGTCGTAGTCGCGCACGAGCCTGCGGGCGAACTGGCTCAACGCCGGGACCAGCGCCCGGTGGTCTGCCATGGGGGTCCTTCCTGGCCGCAAGACCCTGGTCCCTGCCGGCAGTCGCGGGCCAGAAGGAACGAGCTTTGTACGATACCGTACGCTTGCTCGGGCCGCCACTGTACGGTGACTAACGCAACCGGGTCAGGCGCGGGCGGAAAGCGCAGGACGTGCGGACAGCGCAGAGCTGTCGGCGGTCACCGCGGGACGGGCTAGGCAGGAAGCCATGTCCTCCCCGCCGGCGCTGTACGAGCTTGCCCGCAACCGGCTGCTGGCGGCCCTGCCCCAGGCCGAAGCTCGCCGGTTGGCGTCGATCTGCGAGTCTGTCGACCTCCAGTCCAAGGCGGTGCTGTACGAGGCCGGTGAGACCGTCGAGGACGTCTACTTCTCCACCGGCGCGGTGGTCTCGCTGGTACACGTCGCCGCCGACGGGTCGGTCGTCGAGGTCGCCACCATCGGCAACGAGGGCATGGCCGGCTTGCCGGCCTTCCTCGGCACCGGCAGCTCCCCGGGCCGAGCCGTCACCCAGATCCCCGGCGGGGCCCTGCGCGCCGCCGCAGGCGCCTTCCGTGAGCTGGCCGACGCCAGCGGAGCGCTCCATGACCGCCTGCAGCGCTACACCCAGGCGTTGCTGACCCAGGCGGCGCAGAACGGCGTCTGCCACCGGCTGCACTCGATGGAGGCACGCTGCAGCCGGTGGATCCTGCAGACGTCCGATCGCGCGCAGAGCGCTGAGTTCCCCCTCACCCAGGAATTTCTCGCCGAGATGATGGGCGTGCGCCGGCCCAGCGTGACGGTCGCGGCGGGCACGCTGCAGAAGGCGGGCTTCATCCGCTACCGGCGGGGCCGCATGGCCGTGGTGGACCGCGAGGGCCTGAAAGCCGCGGCCTGCGAGTGCTACGACGTCATCACCGAGGAGTACGACCGGCTGCTGGGCTGAGGACAAGGTTCATCACGACCGGAGCGGTTTCGTGGGGGACGTCTAGCTGAAGGCACGGGTGCTGCTGGCCAGCTGGAGACACCTGCCGCAGAGGAGCCACTGATCTCCGCGATCACGCTGGCTGAGCTGTCGGTTGGCCCGCTGACGGCCACGTCGGAGCAGGAGCGCGCCGCCCGGCAGGCACGTGCAGCAGGCAGAGGCCGACTTCGACCCCGCTGCCGTTCGACGTCGTGGCAGCCAGGGCGTTCGGGCGCGTTGCGGCTTCGCTGCGCCTTGCAGGCCGAAAGGAGCAGGCCCGTGCGTACGACGCATGATCGCGGCGGTGGCCGTCGCCAACGACCTCCCGGGTCTACACGTGCAACTCCGAGGGTTTCGCCGGGATCGACGGCCTGGACGTCGCCGCCGTGCCTCGTCCCGAGACCGGGTGTGGCGACAGGGCTTGCCGCAAGACCGTCGGGCGAGGTGGGCTCGGTGGCCTTCACGCTCGGCACCGACGGTACCTGCTGCCGGGCGTGCAGGCCGAGGCCGCTGCATGCTTCGCCGGGGCAGTGGTCGACCGTGAGTGACCTGGTTCGCGACCTGCCTGGCCACCCCGAGCGCCGTGGCAACCTGCCTGGTCAGGCGCTACTTGGTGGTCAGGGGCAGAATCGAACTGCCGACCTTCCGGTTTTCAGCCGGACGCTCTGCCAACTGAGCTACCTGACCGGGGACGCCGGCGGCTGGTCCCCGAGGACCGGCCGACTGGCGGAGCTGACGGGATTTGAACCCGCGGCCTTCACCTTGACAGGGTGACGAGCACTCCTAGCTGCTCCACAGCTCCGGGTGGGCCCGAGGCGGCCCGGCGCCACGGACCGCTTCCCGTAGGCCGTGCAGGACTCGAACCCGCTCCGCCGGATTAAAAGTCCGGAGCTCTACCCGTTGAGCTAACGGCCCGTGGACAAAGCAGCGTACCCTCACCGGCAGGCGCCCGGCGAGTGTAGCGACGATCCTGCGGCCCGGCTATGGCGGCGGGGACCTCCCGCCGCAGTCGGCGCACACGCCGTGCACGACGAGGTCGACGTCCTCGGGGGCGAAGCCGTGGCCCGCCCACAGGTGCTCGCGGACGTCCTCGACGAGCGTCCCACGGTGATGGGTGACGCGGCGGCAGACGCGGCAGACGAGGTGGAACTCCTCGTCGGGGTGGGCTACCTCCCAGTGCCCACGGGCGTCGCCCAGGCGCACCTCCTTGGCCAGCTGCAGGTCCGCCAGCAACGTCAGCGTCCGGTACACGCTGGCGACGTTGACGTCGGGGACCGTCTTGGTGACCTCCCCGTGGATCTGCTCGGCGGTCAGGTGGTGCTCGGCCTGGCGCAGCACCTCCCAGACCAGCCGGCGCTGAGGGGTCAGCCGGTAGCCCTCGTCGCGCAGCCGGTGGCCCACGTCCATGTCCGCATCGTACGCTCGGGACGATGATCCGCATCGAGTTGCACACGGTCTTGGACCGCGAGGCCCTCGAAGAGATCCTCGAGCTCATCGAGGCGACCACCCGCATCGAGGGCCATCGGCCGGTAAGCGAGCACAAGTACGCGCACCTGCGCGTGGGGGCCGAAGGCTGGATCGGGGTGCTGGCCTACGACCGGCAACGGCTCGTCGGCTACGCCCACACCCGCTGGAACGGCGTCAGCGAGCGGCCCCGCGTGGCGGTGGAGGTCGTCGTGCACCCCGACTACCACGGCCGCCACGTGGCCCGGCGCCTGCTCGACGAGGCCCGCAGCGTGCTTGCTCGCGCCGGCGGCGGGCTGCTGTACCTGTGGGTGCACCGGGTCGAGGACGCCGCCAGCACGCTGGCCGCCCGGCTGGGCTTCCAGGTGCAGCGAGAACTGGCCTTCATGAGCCGCGACCTGCCCGCGGCGCCCGATCCGCCAACCCCGCCAGAGGGGATCCGGCTGCGCCCCTACCGTCCCGACGTCGACGACGAGGAGTTCCTGCGAGTCAACAACGCCGCGTTCGCCGGCCATCCCGAGAACGGCGGCTGGGACCGCCGGGAACTGCTCGAGCGCCGCCGGCTCGACTGGTTCGACCCCGCCGGGCTGATCATGGCCTGGCGGGGCGACGAGCTGGTCGGCTTCCACTGGACGAAGTGGCACGGCCACGACGCCGACGGTCTGCCCGTCCACGACCCCGTCGGCGAGGTCTACGTGCTCGCCGTCCATCCCGGCGCCCAGCGCCTGGGGCTGGGTCGGGTCCTGCTCGCCGCCGGCCTGCGCCACCTCCACCGGCGCGGCTGCCGCCGGGTGGTCCTGTACGTGGACTGCTCGAGCGCCGCGGCGCTGGCGCTGTACCGCGCAGCCGGGTTCGCGCTGGTCTGCAAGGACGTCTGCTACCAGGACTGGGTCGAGCCGGTGGTCGACCAGCCGGCCTCCGACCTCCTGCGCCCCGCCTAGACCCGTAGTCCTGATGCCCGAGGCGTCGATGGCAACTCGTGCCCTGAGCTAACCGCCCGCCATGGCCCCAACAATGAGCAGTGGCTCGTCCCCCGACGCGACGGGCTCGGGCAGCGGAGCGTCTGGCTGCTCGTGGGACAGGTCCTGTCCGCACGCGAACAACCGGACCATCGCTCGCCGTTGTCGGGTGCCATGGTCGCGGATCGTCCCGCGCAGCATCGGATAGCAGAGCTCGAGCACGTCGAGGACTGAACGCTGCGTGATCTGGCCCTCGACCTGGAGCTGCACCTCACCATTGACCTGCGCAAGGGTGCGCAGATGTGCGGGAAGGAGGACTCGAATCATGTCAGCGTCTGAACTTCCACCGACAGCACGGGCGGAAGGTGTCCGACGATCGGCGCCCAGCTGTCACCGGCGTCGGCCGATGCGTACACCTGCCCGCCCGTGGTGCCGAAGTAGACGCCGCACGAATCCAGGGCATCGACCGCCGTCGCATCGCGCAACACGTTGACGTAGCAGTCCCGTTGCGGCAGACCCTTGGTGAGCGCCTCCCACTCGTTGCCACCCGTTCGGCTGCGGTACACGCGCAGCCTTCCGTCAGGCGGGTAGTGCTCCGAGTCGCTCTTGATGGGAACGACGTAGACCGTGTCCGGCTCGTGCGCGTGAACCTGGATCGGGAACCCGAAGTCGGTCGGCAAGTTGCCGCTGATCTCGTACCAGGATTCGCCGGCGTCGTCGCTGCGCATGACGTCCCAGTGCTTCTGCATGAACAGCCGGTCCGGACGCGCGGGGTGCATCGCGAGCCGGTGAACGCAGTGGCCGACCTCAGCTTCCGGGTCGGGGATCCCCTGGGATCGCAGCCCACGGTTGGCGGCCTGCCACGTCTTGCCGGCGTCGTCGGTCCGAAACACGCCGGCAGCGGAGATGGCGACGAAGATGCGTCCCGGATCGCGTGGATCGAGAACGATCGTGTGCAGGCACAACCCACCGGCACCTGGTTGCCACGAGGGCCCTGAGCCGTGGCCGCGCAGGCCCGGGAGTTCCTGCCACGTCTGTCCACCGTCCAGCGAGCGGAACAAGGCGGCGTCTTCGACACCGGCGTAGACGGTGTCCGGATCGGTCAGCGATGGTTCGAGATGCCAGCCGCGCGCGAACTCCCACGGGTGTGGCGTGCCGTCGTACCACTGGTGCGTGCCCGGGACGCCGTCGTACGTGAACTGGTTGCCCACCGGCTGCCACGTCTGCCCACCGTCGTCCGAGCGCTGGATAAGCTGCCCGAACCAGTCGCTGGACTGCGACGCATACAGCCGGCTTGGGTCAGCGGGAGATCCTGTGACGTGGTAGATCTCCCAGCCCCCAAAGTGTGGGCCGCTGACGGCCCAGCGCTCGCGCCGCGCGTCAGACGTCAGGACGAACGCGCCCTTGCGTGTCCCAACCAGCACGCGTACACCGCTCATCCATGCTCCTTCCAGACCTCTCCGGGATGATCCGCCCGGCTCTCCTCTAAGACGACGGGCCGGCTCGAAACTCATCTCCCAACTCTGCTTGTCCTGCGCGCGGGCGGCGCTCCCGCCCGGCTTGGTCGAGGTCTGCGCGCACCGCGCGCTGCCCACGGCGGGAGCCACTCTGGTAGTGGCGGGCGGCAGCCGGCCGCCTGCTACTGCTCCCGGCTCACGCCGTGCGGGTCGAGCTTGTAGCCCACGCCCCGGACCGTGGCGATCAGCGTCTCGTGTTCGGCGCCGAGCTTGGCTCGCAGACGGCGGATGTGGACGTCTACCGTCCGGGTGCCCCCGTAGTAGTCGTAGCCCCAGACCTCCTGGAGCAGGTGGTCGCGGGTGAACACCCTGCCCGGGTGGCGCGCCAGGTGCTTGAGCAGCTCGAACTCCCGGTAGGTCAGGTCAAGGGGGCGGCCGCGCAGGCGCACCACGTAGGTGTCCTCGTCGATGCTGAGGTCCCCCACGTTGGCCGCCCGGCCGCGACGGTCGCTGCGGATGGCCTCAACCAGCAGGCGCAGGCGGGTCTCGACCTCGGCCGGGGAGGCCCCCGACAGCACCCAGTCGTCGAAGCCCCAGCTGGCCTTCAAGGCGGCAAGGCCGCCGTCGGCGACGACGACCAGGATGGGCCGGTCGGCTTCGGCTGCGGCGGCCAGGCGGCAGGCCTGCGAGGCGGCGCCCAGGTCACCGGTGGCGTCTACGACGACGACGTCGACCTGGCGGGGCAGCGCCAGAGGTTCGGCGCTCAGCGGGGCCGACGCCAGCGTGTGGTCGAGGAGCTCCAGGGCGGGCAGCAGGGACTTGGCCCCCGCGGCAGCGTCGGAGAGCACGAGCAGGTGCACGCCCCTCCTTTCCGTCCCAGCGGACCGGGCCGACGGTACCACCGGGTGGGCTGGCGCCGGCAGCCTGGGCGCCGTCGGTCAGCGCAGGTCCGGGCCGCTGCGCTGCAGCTCGGCCAGCAGGGCGTCGTAGGCCGCCGGGTCCAGCTCCTCGTGGATGCCCAGCAGCGCCTCGCAGAACCCGGAGGCCTCCCGCTGCAGCTGCCAGCGCTCGTCGTGGCTCAGCCCGATCGTGGCCGCCAGACTGCCCGCGAGCGTCTCGACGCCGACCACCCGTACCGAACGCACAAGCTGCTCGGTGTCGTCCCCGCCCTTCTCGTGCACGAACACCTCGTCGCGCAGCCATTTCCAGGCGCGGTCGGACACGTCCCCCTGCTCGATCGCCCGCAGGATGCCCTCCAGCGCCGCCAGCGCCGCGCGGCGCGCCCGCCGGGCCGACTGGGGCGACCAGGTCGCCGCGGCCGGCAGCAGGTCGGGCCAGCTGTCGACGACGGCGCGGTGCAGCTCCGGCAGCAGCTTGCGCCCCCGCTCTGCGATCTCGGAGCGGCGCTGGGCGTCCACGAGCGTAGCCTACGGGTGCTGCCCGGTCCTTGCCCGGCACCGCCGCCGGGCGACGGGGCCAGGCTGGCTGTCGGGGAAGGAGGCAGAGCTGGCGGTCAGGGTCCGCATGTTCGCGGCGTTGCGCGACGCCGCGGGCACCGGCGACACCACGGTGCAACCAGGGCCGCTTCCCACGCTGCTCGCTGAGCTGCGCGCCCGCTACGGCCGGTCCTTCGCCGAACGCCTGGTGCTGTGCTCGGTCCTGCTCGACGGCTCGGCCGTGGCCCGTGATGCCGACATGGCCGTCCCCGATGGCTCCGAGATCGCGTTGGGG
>DASZOD010000154.1:0-1700 GCA_035550935.1 Egibacteraceae bacterium
ACCTGCGGGACCGCCTTGAGCTGGAACGCCAGACGGCGGTGGTGGGCCGCCTCCTGGCGGTCCTGTCGGAGGCGACCACGCTGGCCGACAGCGGGCCGAGGATCCTCGAGGCGCTGGGCGACACGCTCGGCTGGGAGGTCGGCATCCTGTGGATCGTCGACTGGCAGGAACGCCGTCTGCGCTGCGTGGCGGTCTGGCACGCACCCTCGGTCGCCATCCCACAATTCGAGTCGACGAGCATGGAGCGCGCGTTCCCACCGGGAACTGGACTGCCCGGCCGGGTGTGGGCCTCGCGGCAACCGCTGTGGATCCCCGACCTCGCGGCCGACGCGAACTTCCCGCGGGCGCACGTGGCCAAGGCCGAAGGCCTGCACGGGGCGTTCGCCTTCCCCATCATCAGCGACCAGCGCTTCCTCGGCGTGCTGGAGCTGTTCAGCACCGAAGTCCGCGACCCCGAGCCCGAGCTGCTTGACGCCATGACCGGCATCGGCCAACAGCTGGGCGGGTTCATCGAACGGCGCCTGGTGGAGGAGGCGCTGCGCACCAGCCGCGAGCGCCTCGAGCTGGCGCTCGACGCCGGCCAGATGGGCACCTGGGAGTGGGACGCCAGCAGCGACACGCTGACGATGTCGGACACGCTCCAGCACGTGCTCGGACTGCCGGCCGGCAGCTTCGACGGCAGCCTCGAGGACTTCGCCGCCCGCCTCCACCCCGACGACCGCCGCGAGGTGCTCGAGAGACTCCTGAACGCCTTCCGGCGACGCTCGGGCCACCACGTCCAGTACCGCATCGTGCGCTCCGACGGCATCGTCCGCTGGGTCGAAGCCAAAGGCCGGGTGCTCTACGACGACGCCGGCAACGCCGTCGGCATGGCCGGCGTCGCGATGGACATCAGCGCGCGCAAGGCCGCTGAGGAGGAGCGGGCCCGACTGCTGGAACGCGAACGGGCCGCCCGCAGCGAGATCGAGGCCTCGCAGCGGCGCTTCGCCTTCCTGGCCGAGGCCAGCGCGGCACTGTCCTCGTCGCTGAACTACTCGAAGACGCTGGCGGAGGTCGCGAGGCTGGCCGTGGGCCGGCTCGCCGACTGCTGTGTCGTCCACGGCACCTTCGAGCCGGGCGGGATCCGGCTGCTGGCGGCCGCGCACGCCGACCCAGCCAAGGATGAGGCGCTGGAACGCCTGGAGCGGCGCTACGAGCTGGACCCGGCCGCCGCCGAGGGCGTGGCCAGGGCCCTGCGGGAGGGAACCGCGCAGCTGTACCCCCAGGTCCACGACGCGCTGCTGCGACGGGTCGCCGGTGACGACGCGCAGCTGCGCCGGCTGCGGAAGCTCGGCTTGCGCTCGGTCATGGTCGTGCCGCTGATCGCACGCGGCCGGACCCTGGGGACGATCACGTTGGCGACCGCCGAGTCCGGTCGGCACTATGACCGACGCGACCTGGCCCTCGCCGAGGAGCTCGCGCGGCGCACCGCGCTCGCCGTCGACAACGCCCGGCTGTATCGCGACCGCTGGCGCGTCGCCAGCGCGCTGCAGAAAAGCCTGCTGCCACCTGTGCTGCCTCACATCCCCGGCGTGCAGCTGGCGGCCAGCTACCGGCCGGCGGGCGAGGGCGAGGTGGGCGGGGACTTCTACGACCTGTTCCCCACCCGCGGCCACACCTGGGGCATCGTGATGGGCGACGTCCGCGGCAAGGGCGCCGCC
>DASZOD010000155.1:0-8490 GCA_035550935.1 Egibacteraceae bacterium
CCCCGGTCGGCCTCGCCCGGCCCGCGGCCCGCACGTCTCCCCGATGGCTTCCCGCCCCGCGCGCCACTGGAGAGCCTGACAACAAGGAGTGGCCGGGGGCCGCTCTGATACAGCGAAGTCGGCGACCGGAGCATCGGGGGAAGAACCACGCCTTGACGAGCCGGGGCTCGGCCGTCTGCACGGTCCGAGGTCGTCTCGGATCAGGAAACCGCGGCCCGCATACTGTCTGGGGCCGAACATCCGGCCCGACCCCCCACTGGAGGCAGACATGGACAGCAGCCGTCAGCGTCGCCTTGCGGAGATACAGGACTGGCTGTACGTCGTGATCGTGGGCGCCCTCGCTTCGTATCTGGTAATCGGGATACTGGCTTGGACGTGGATGCTGGTTGTGGGCATCTCCGCGCCAGACGCCTTCACGACGATTCTGGCCACCATCGCCGGCGGGCTGGTGGGCATCTTGGCCCCGCTGGGAGGGCGGGCCAACCAAACCACACAGCAAGGCCTCTGACCCCGCTCAGCGCTCGAGCAGGGTCGGCTGCCCGCCACCGACGTCGTAGACGATGCGGTCGCCGGCGACCCGCGCACCCTTGGTCACGCGATGGGCATCGAGTCGGCCGTCGTGCATGAGATGGCTCGCCTTCAGGTCGTGCAGCAGGGTGGCAGCGTCGGCGATGAGCCTCCGGTGACAGCGCCACCACACCGACTCCGAGCACATCACGGCCACGGTCCGGTGTCGGGCTTCGTCCAGGACCTCCTCGAGGACGCCGCGCCAGTCATCGGAATGCATGTGGTCGGCGTAGGCCCGGAAGGCCGCATTGCGGATGGCCACGTGCGGGCTGTCGGGCACGCCGCGGCGCCGGCCGCCGAGCGCCTCCTCCCAGCGGTAGCCGACGCCGCCCTCGGGCAGCCAACGCTGCAGCTGCGGGCGGTTCATCCAGGGATGGCGGCGGCTGCCGGGATAGCGGCGCACATCGACGACGAGATCAACGCCTGCCTGCACGAGGAGTGCTGCGAACGCCTCCCGCTCCAGCGTGCCGTGGCCCACGGTGTACAACGGCACGTCAACGGCCCACCACGTCGTCTCCTCTGTGCGAGCCCCAGACAACCACACCGCCTTCGAGCTGCCGGCCTAGGACCGGCCATGCTCGCCGGCCAGGGCTGTCCGCTGTTCCCGCCCGGGTGTTCGTCGAGCAGGTGGGTTGACGTCAGCTGCAGCCGCTGGTGGAGCCGCAGGACGAGCAGACGTAGCAGGAGCCGGCGGGCTGCATCTTCACGCCGCAGGCGTAGCACATCGGCGCGTCGCCGTAGGTGTCGTCGACCGGCCTGGGTGTCCCCACCGGCAGGGCCGCGTGGGCCTGATCCCCGGTGGTCGGCGGGGGGGCCACGGCAGCCCCGGACGATGGGTGGCCGGCAGCCTGGGCGGCGTCGCGCTCCTCCAGCGTGTAGATGCCGAGCTCCTGGCGCCGGTCCGCCGGCAGGTACTCGATGGCCAGGCGCCGGAAGATGTAGTCCACGATCGAGCTGGCGAACCGCACCTCGGGGTCGTCGGTGAGCCCGGCGGGCTCGAAGCGCATGTTCGTGAACTTCTTGACGTAGGCCTCCAGCGGCACCCCGTACTGCAGGCCCAGGCTGACGCTGATGGCGAACGCGTCCATGACCCCCGACAGCGTCGAGCCCTGCTTGCCGAGCTTGACGAAGATCTCGCCCAGCCCGTCCCCGGGGTACTCACCGGCGGTCAGGTAGCCCTCGGCGTCGCCGACCTGGAACGAGATCGTCTGGCTGGGTCGCTGCTTGGGCAGCCGACGACGGACCATGCCGTGGGCGGTGGCGGCCTCCTCGGTCGCTGCGGCCTGGTCCTTCTTGCCCGCCAGGGACAGGGGCTGGGCGACCTTGCAGTTGTCGCGGTAGATCGCGATCGCCTTCAGGCCCAGCCGCCACGCCTGCAGGTAGATCTCCTCGACGTCCCCGACGGTCGCCGACTCGGGAACGTTGACCGTCTTGCTCAGCGCGCCGCTGATCCACGGCTGCACGGCCGCCATCATCCGCACGTGACCCATGGGCGAGATCGACCGCTCTCCCATCGCGCAGTCGAACACCGCCAGGTGCTCGGGGCGCAGCGCGGGAGCCTCCTCGATGGTGCCCTGCTCGTCGATGTAGGCGACGATCGCCTCGATCTGCTCGGGCTGGTAGCCCAGCCGGCGCAGCGCCACCGGCACGGTGCGGTTGACGATCCGCATGGTGCCGCCGCCGACGAGCTTCTTGGACTTGACCAGCCCCAGGTCAGGCTCGATGCCGGTGGTGTCGCAGTCCAGCATCAGCCCCGTCGTGCCCGTCGGGGCCAGCACGGTGGCCTGGGCGTTGCGGATTCCGTGTCGGCTGCCCAGGTCCAGGGCGTCGGCCCAGGCGCGCCGGGCGGCGTCCAGGACGTCGCTCGGCGCCAGCGACGTGTCGATACGGTCCAGCGCCTGGTGGTGCTTGGCGATCACCCGAAGCATGCCGTCGCGGTCGGCCTCGAAGCCCTCGAAGGGTCCGGCGGTCTTGGCGATCTCGGCCGACGTCCGGTAGGCCTGCCCGGTCATCAGCGCGGTGATCGCCGCTGCCCACGCCCGGCCCTGATCGGAGTCGTAGGGCAGCCCCAGGGCCATGAGCAGCCCGCCCAGGTTGGCGTAGCCCAGGCCGAGCTGGCGGTAGGCCTTGGCGTTGGCGGCGATCTTCTCGGTCGGGTAGCTGGCGTTGCCGACGATGATCTCCTGGGCCGTGAAGATGATCTCGACGGCGTGACGAAACGCCTCCACGTCGAACGCGCCGTCGACTTCGAACTTGCGCAGGTTCAGCGACGCCAGGTTGCAGGCCGAGTTGTCCAGGTGCATGTACTCCGAGTTGTGCACGATCACGCCGTGCCCGGGGCCTGTCCCTGAGGACGTGACCGCGAAGTTGTGCGTGCCGTCCACCTCCAGGTCGAACACCGCGACAGGCGCTTCCAGGACGATCGAGTGGGCGCTTGCCACTGCGTCGACCGTGTCCTCGCCGTCCGCGGTGACCGCACGAAGTGGCTGGCCGGTCACCAGGCTCTGCGCTGCAACGTAGCGGCCGTCGGCGGTGAGGAACCGATGCTCAGGCGTGCAGCGCAGTTCCAGACCTTCCTGTGTCACCACCTGGAGCAGTCGGTCGGTGGTCCCGGCAACCCACACCCGCCTGACCTGGCGGTGGACATGCCGGGCGGTCCGCAGATCAAAGCACTTCACCTGCGGAAGAGGCTGGCCGGCGACCGCGGCCTTTTCGAGAACATCGAAACGCACTGCGCCGTCAGCCGTCTCCACCTGCGTCTCCGCCACGAAGCAGCACGGGTTGGAGGCGTTGATGCGGCCCGCGTTCGGCGTGGTGTGCCAGTCGTTGATGGTGGTGTCGTACTGCAGCCCCGGGTCGGCGCACTCCCAGGCGGCCTGGGCGATCTGGGCCATGAGCTCGCGAGCCCGCACGGTCTTCTTCGGCGTGCCGTCCAGCACGCCGCGCAAGGAGAAGTCGCGATCCTCGACCACCGCCTGCATGAACTCGTCGGTGACCCGCACGGAGTTGTTGGCGTTCTGGTACTGGATCGAGCCGCCGTCGCGGCCGTCGAGGTCCATGTCGAAGCCGGCCTCACGCAGCGCCCGAGCCTTCAGCTCTTCGCGCTGCTTGCACCAGATGAACTCCTGGATGTCGGGGTGGTCGACGTTGAGGATGACCATCTTGGCGGCTCTGCGTGTGGTGCCGCCCGATTTGATGGTGCCCGCCGAGGCGTCGGCGCCGCGCATGAAGCTCACCGGGCCCGAGGCGGTGCCCCCCCCGCTGAGAGGCTCCACCGAGGAGCGGATCCGGCTCAGGTTCACGCCCGCGCCCGAGCCGCCCTTGAAGATGGTGCCTTCCTCGACGTACCAGTTGAGGATCGAGCTCATCGTGTCGTCGACGGACAGGATGAAGCACGCCGACGCCTGAGGGCGGCGGCCCGGCACGCCGAGGTTGAACCACACCGGCGAGTTGAAGGCCGCCTTCTGGTTGACCAGCAGGTGCTTGAGCTCATGGTTGAACGCCAGCGCCGAGTCGTCGTCGGTGAAGTAGCCGTCCTTGACGCCCCAGGTGGTGATGGTGTCTGCCACCCGGTCGATCATCTGGCGCACGCTGCGCTCGCGCTCGGGGCTGCCCAGGTGGCCGCGGAAGTACTTCTGCGCGACGATGTTCGTCGCGTTCAGCGACCAGGCCTTCGGGAACTCGACGTCGCGCTGCTCGAAGGCGACCTCGCCGCTCCTCCAGTCCTTGATGACCGCGTCGCGCAGATCCCACTCGAGCTCGTCGTAGGGGTGTACGCCCGGGCGGGTGAAGAAGCGCCCGACCCGCAGGCCGGTCCGGCCGGCGGGGGTGGACACAGCCGTGAGCGCGTCGCGCGTGGTGACCATGGACTCCCTGCCTCGTAGGGTGCCTACGTCGCTGGAACTACACGGTAGTGAGACTGCCTTACTCCAAGCCGCTCGTCAAGCACCCGCGACTACCGTCGTGCCCAACATGCAGGGCGACCCCAGGACTGCTACAACAACATCTTGTGGTAGCACGAGTATACTCGCAGACCGACGACCGCCACGGTAGCAGCCGGCGCGCGCGGTACCCGCCCGTGGGAGCGGCCCGCAGTGGCCGTTTCTGTGGACACGCTCCCGCCCCAGCCCGCGGTCTGGGGACAGCCGCCCGCAGCACCGGGGACGGCCTGTGGACGGCGCCGCCCACACTGTGGAACGGTGCGCTGGGGCTGTGGATGAACGGCCGCGGACGCCGGCCGTCGACCAGGAGATTTTTTCTTCGAGGCGGAAGCTGAAGCCGTGCGTTGCCCGTACTGCGGCGCCGATGACGATCGGGTCGTCGACTCCCGCCCCGCCGACCGCGGCAGCGCGGTCCGCCGCCGCCGAGCGTGCCGCGGCTGCGGCCAGCGCTTCTCCACCTACGAGCGCGCCGAGCAGGCGCCGCTGACCGTGCGCAAGCGCGGCGGCGCGGCGGAGCCGTTCGATCGCGACAAGGTTGCGGCGGGCGTCGCCAAGGCCACCAAGAACCTCCCCGCCCAGACGGAGCTCGTCGGTCAGGCCGTGGCTCGCGTGGAGGCGCGGCTGCGCGACCTGGGTCGCCGCGAGGTCTCCAGCGAGGAGGTCGGCGTCCAGGTGCTAGAGGCGCTGCGCGCGCTGGACCCCGTGGCCTACGTGCGCTTCGCCAGCGTCTACAAGGGTTTCACGTCACCGCGGGACTTCGCGCGGGAGCTGGCCGATCTCGAACGGGACCCGGCCTCGACGTCGCCAACTGCCAGTGAGGCCGGCGCCGGCCCAGCCGCGGACGACTCGGGCATCCCTGGCTAGTGGGTGTCAGGGCCGGGCAGACGCAGCACGGTGCCCGGCTGCAGCCTGGAGGCCTCGACGCCGTTGAACGCCACCACCTCGGCGACGTAGGCGCCAAGGTCCTCTCCGGCGGGCAGGTGCGTCGCCGCCAGCTCCCAGATCGTGTCACCGGGGGCCACGACGACGGTCAGGGCCGCCCGCGCCGCAGAGGGCGGGGCGGCGTTGTTCGGGACGGGCCCCTGCAGCCGTGGCAGGGCCAGCGCACCTGGCGCTGCGGCCAGCACGGCCAGCGCGATGAGCGCCATCAGTCGTCTGCGCCGGTAGACGCGCCGGGGCAGCCGTCTGGTCGGCGCACGTCCCGGCTCGGGCAGCGCCGGCCGCAACCGCTTCGCCGGCTCCAGCTGCCACGCCGTCGCAGCCATGTCCCACCTCCCGTGGGCATCCTGTGGCGGTCACTCGAACGCCTGTTCGTATCAACCATGGCGAACAAGTGTTCGGCTGTCAAGCCCGATCGTCGAACACCTGTTTGCTTTCGTTGGCGCGCTGTTCTACCGTTGCGGCACGGGACCAGGCTGAGGCCAGGCAAGGAGCGGGCGTGGCGCGCGACTCGGAGCTGAGCGATCGTCAGCGGCAGATCCTCGCGGTCATCCGACAGGAGGTGCAGGGCCGCGGCTATCCGCCGAGCGTGCGGGAGATCGGCGAGGCGGTCGGGCTGAAGTCACCCTCGAGCGTGCACAGCCAGCTGGCCTCCCTCGAGGAGCGCGGCTACCTGAGACGCGACCCCACCCGCCCGCGGGCCATCGAGGTGCGCTTCGATCCCGCCACCGAGCTGACCATGCCCGTGTCCGCGCCCAAAGCGGTGCCCCTGGTCGGTGAGATCGCCGCCGGCGCTCCCGTCATCGCCGAGGAGCGCGTCGAGGACGTCTACCCGCTGCCGCGCGAACTCGTCGGCGAGGGCACCCTGTTCATGCTGCGGGTGCGCGGCGAGTCCATGCTACAGGCTGGCGTGCTGCCCGGAGACCTCGTGGTCGTGCGCCAACAACCCGCCGTCGAACAGGGCGAGATGTGCGCGGCGCTGGTCGACGGGGAGGCCACGGTGAAGTTCTTCCGTCGCACCCGCGGCGGCGAGGTGTTCCTCGATCCTGCCAACGACCGCTTCGAGCCGATCCGGCTGGATCCGCAGGGGGAGAACGCCGTGCTCGGCAAGGTGGTCGCGGTCCTGCGCAGCGTGGAGAGACGTCGACCACCTGTTCGCCGGGTCAGGTCGTAGTCGGGACGTTCCTGGGAATCCTCTCCAACACAACGGCCTCACCCGCCTCGAGGAGGCACACCATGACCATCGGTGGCAGCATCGCCCTCATCATCATCGGCGCCATCCTCGCCTTCGCCGTCGACTTCCAGATCTCCGGCATCGACATCCAGGTCATCGGGGTCATCCTGATGATCGGCGGGCTCATCGGGCTCGTCTTCGGCCTGTCGATGTTCTACCGGGGCCGCGGCCGCGGGTCCGTCGTCGAGGAACGCAGGGTGGTCGACGACCGCGACGTCTACTGAGCGTCCAGACCGTGTCCCGACCGGGGTCTGCGCTCAGGCGGACTCGTCGGCCCGTTCGCCCGCCCAGGGGTCGGTGGCGGCGAACGGTAGCAGGGACTCGGCCGACGGCCGGCCCAGGTTGACCACCAGCCACGTCCCCTCCGGGCGGTGCTCCTGCTTGAGCACCTCCCCCTCCCGGTGGGCCTGGGCCACCAGGTCGCTGCGCGCGTAGGGCACGAGAGCCTCGACCACCCGCCGGGAGGGCGGGATGCGAGCCGCCGCCGCCGCCAGGAGCCGATCGATGCCCGCGCCGGACACCGCCGACACCGTCACCGCGCCGACGAAGCGCCGGGTGAGCCCGCGCAGCTCGTCGGGGGAGGCGACATCGGTCTTGTTGAACACGAGCAGCCGCGGCATGCTGCTGGCGCCGATCTCGTCGAGCACCTGGTCCACCGCGAGGATCTGCGCCTCGGCCTCGGGATGGCTGCTGTCGACCACGTGCAGCAGCAGGTCGGCGCGTAGGCTCTCCTCCAGGGTGGACTGGAACGCCTCGACCAGCTGGGTGGGCAGCTTCCTCACGAAGCCGACCGTGTCGGTGGCAACCGCCCGCCGGCCGTCGGGCAGGCGCAGTGCCCGGGCGGTGGTATCCAGAGTCGCGAACAGCCGGTCGGCGACGTGGACCTGCGCGCCGGTCATGCGGTTGAGCAGCGTCGACTTGCCGGCGTTCGTGTAGCCGACCAGCGCGACGACGGGCACGCCGTGACGCTCTCGGTCCTTGGCCTTGAGCCGGCGGGTGCGCTGCGAGTCCAGCAGGTCGCGCTTGAGCTTGGTGATGCGCCGGTTGAGCTTGCGGCGGTCGACCTCCAGCTGGGTCTCGCCCGGGCCCCGGGTGCCGATGCCTCCCGCCTGCTGGGACAGTGCCTGGCCCCAGCCCCGCAGCCGAGGCAGCAGATACGTCAGCTGCGCCAGCTCGACCTGGGCCTTGCCCTCCCTGCTGGAGGCGTGCTGGGCGAAGATGTCCAGGATCACGATGGTGCGGTCCAGCACCTTGACCTCCAGCTGCTGCTCGAGGTTGCGCTGCTGGGCGGGGCTCAGCTCGTCGTCGAAGATCGCCGCGTCGGCACCCAGCGACCGGGTCAGCCGCTTGAGCTCGGCCACCTTGCCGCGCCCGACGAAGGTGGCCACGTCCGGAGCCTCGCGCTTCTGCACGACCCGCCCGACCGCTCGGGAGCCAGCCGTGTCGACGAGCAGCTCAAGCTCGTCCAGGGACGCATCCAGGTCGCGGCTGGTCTGTGCCGAGGTCTGCAGGGCGACCAGCACGGCCTGCTCAACCGGGCGGAAGATCGCCACGCCCTCCTGGGGCGCGCCCTCGGTGACGCGCTGGGCATCGCGCCGGCGCCGCTCGGTGCGGGCCAGGCGCAGCTCGGCTTCAGACGTCACGAGGCGACCGTGCTCAGCCAGCCGGGGTCGAGCTCGCCCGAGGCGACCTCGACCGCCGGTCCGGTCACGTACAGGGTCTCGTCGTTCCAGTCCACCTCCAGCACACCGCCGGGCACCCGCACCCTCACCGCCCGGTCCGCCAGTCCCAGCAGGTGCGCCGCGGGGG
>DASZOD010000156.1:0-13117 GCA_035550935.1 Egibacteraceae bacterium
GTGTTCGCGCCGGCCGCGGCACACGTCGCCGGCGGCGTCGACCCGTCTGCGCTGGGACCCCCGGTGGCCGACCTCGTCGCCCTGACCCTGCCCCAGCCGGCGGTTCAACCGGGTCGGGTGGCCGGGGAGGTGCTGGCGGTCGACGGCTTCGGCAACCTGCAGCTGAACGTGCGCCGCGACGACCTGGAGCGCGCCGGCGCCCGCCCAGGCGCGCCCGTCACCGTCACGGTCGGCGCGGCGGTCCGGCAGGCGTCGCTGTGCACCACCTTCGCCGACGTGGCCGCCGGCGGGCTGGCGCTGCTGGAGGACTCGTTCGGGCGCATGGCCCTCGTCGTCAACGCTGGGGATGCCGCCGGGCAGCTTGGCGCCGGGCCCGGGGATCCCGTGCGCATAGAACTTGCGGGCCCGCAGGCGGACTGAGGGTCAGGGCCCCAGCAGGCCGTCGGTCACGCCGCCGACCGTGTCGTCGAGGACGTCGACGGGCAGGTCGTCCAGGAGCTCTGAGACGAGCTCGTCCACGAGGTTGCCGCGGGCGTCGGCGGGCTCGCGCAGCGGCGCAGGGACGCCGCGGTCGCCGCGGTCGCCGTGGTCGTCGCGTTCGGGCTCTGGCTGCGCGGGTGGCTGGCTGGCCGCGGGCTCCTCGCCGGAGGGTCGCTCGCCGGGGTCGCCCGAGGACTGGGCCGGGCTCGACGACTGCCCGGCCGGGCCCTGCGCGGACTGGTCCGGGCCGGTGCCGGCGGAGGCCGCCGGCGGTGCCGCCGCGGCCGGCGCGGGAGGCGGCACGCAGGGACAGGCCTGGAACGGCTCCGAGGCCGCCGGCACGTCGCCGAAGTTGAACGCCTGGCCGCTGCGGGGCCGGCGCGCCGCCTGCGAGTCGGCACCGCACTGGGCGCAGCCGGTGACCACCGCCACGCGCTGCTCGATGCGGTGGAGCACCACCAGCACGTCCTGCGCGGCGTGGCGGGACACGGGGTCCAGCAGCCCGGCCAGCGCAGTCACCCGTCCGCGCTGCTCGGCGGCGAAGCCCGCCAGCCGGCCCAGCAGCGCGGGGTCGCCGCTGCGCTCGTAGCTGGAGATGAGCGCCTGGGCCGCCGCCCGTGCGGCCTGGTCGGCCTCGCGCAGCGCCTCGGCCGCGGCCTGCTGGTCGCCGGACTCGGCCAGGACGCGGGCCTCGTCGACGCGCTCGGCGGCGTGGGTCAGCAGCAGGGCCCCGCGGTCGGCCTCTTCCTGGGTGAGCGCCAGCCGCCAGTCCTCCAGCACGAGCTTTGCCGGGTACAGCAGGTCGCCGGGCAGGGCCCGCTCGGTGGCGATGGCGACCGCCCCTCCCCCCGACAGCACCAGTGCTGTGGCGCCGGTGGCCGCCGCCACGCGCGGCGAGTAGCGCCAGCGCGTGGTCTGGTCGACCGCTCCCCGGACCCGGGCCAGCAGCAGCGGCGGCGGCACGGGCATGGCCCGGGCCTGGGTCAGCAGCTTCGCGCGCAGGCCCGCCTTGAACTGCGGCCGCGGCCGCGGAGCCGCGCTGGACTGCAGGGTCTTGGCCAGGTCGGCGAGGGGACGGGTGCGCCAGGCCGCCTCAGCGCGGCTGAGCCCACCTTCCAGGAGGTGGGCCAGGGCTTGGGCGTGGTGGCGGCTCATCGCTGTTCAGCCAACGTAACGAGAGCCTCAGGCGCAGGACACGCAGGTGGCAAAATTGGCCGAAAGTGGACTACGCAGCGTGTCATGAGCGCCTCAGGCCGTTGGGGATCTGCTTCGCCAGCGACTTCAGGGCCCGATACTGCAGGGCCTTGACCGCCCCCTCCGACTTGCCCATCACCGCACCGGTCTCGGCGACGTTGAGGTGCTGGATGAAGCGCAGGTACAGCACCTCGGCCTGCTCGCCCTTCAACCGGGACAGGGCCTCGTGCACCTGCCGGGCCAGGTCCCCGGTGAGGACCGCCTGCTCGGGGTCTTCGGGCCCGCCGGTGGTGGCGGTGTCGAAGACCTCCTCGACCGACGCCTCGAGGCGGAAGCGGGCGCTCTTGTAGTGGTCGTTGACCCGGTTGCGCGCGATCGTCATCAGCCACGCCCCGAAGTCGACCCCCTGCCAGTGGAAGCTGGTGATGCGCCGCAGCGCACGCAGGAACACGTCGCCCACCAGGTCCTCGGCGGTCTGGCGGTGTCCCACCCGGTGGTAGACGTAGGCGTAGATGCGATCGACGTAGTGGTCGTAGAGCACGGCGAAGGCGTGCGCCGACCCGTGCTGGGCACGCCGGACCTGCTCGATGACCTGGGGGTCACCGGCCTCCCGGCTGCTGGTGGCCGTCCCGACCGCGGGAACGGCTCGCACCTCCGCTCGCTCCACCTGTGCTCTGACCGTTGGCCGCTGTCACCGCGCCAGCACGAGTTGGACCACGAGTGCGGAGACGATCGCCACCAGCAGCACGGCGATCGTTACGGTCGTAGCCGGTCTCATCGGGCGCGCTCCTGTAGGAGGCGGCGCAGCCCACGCAGGAGCGACGCCTGGCCTCCGGACCTCACGGTACACGGCGTTGCACCATGTACGTCGTCCGGATGATCAGGTCCCTGAACCGAACCGCGACAGTTTGTGACGACCTGCCCGGCCGCAGTCGGCCGACCGGCGCCCGCGACCGGCCGGTGGGAAGCCCGGGTGGTGAGACGGCTGGCGCTACTCGGCTTTCAGCGCGGCGATGATCGCCCTCAGCCAGGGGCCGAGGTCCTCGGGGGTGCGTGCGGAGATGAGGTTGCCGTCGACGACGGTCTCCTCGTCCACCCAGTCGGCGCCGGCGTTGACCATGTCGTCGCGGATGGCGCCCACGCTGGTGGCCCGCCGGCCCTTGATGATCGCCGCCGAGATCGGCACCCAGCCGGCGTGGCAGATGAAGGCCAGGGGTTTGCCGGCCGCGTCGGTGTCGCGCACCAGGTCGAGGACCTGGTCGGAGCGGCGCAGCCGGTCGGGGGCGAAGCCGCCGGGGACGATCAGGGCGTCGAACGCGTCGGCACGGACGTCGTCGACCGTGGTGTCGACCGGCAGGGGGCCGAATCCGCGCTTGCCGGTCACCGGCTCGGACGACAGCCCGGCCACGGTGACCTGCGCGCCTTCTTCGCGCAGCCGGAACAGCGGGTACAGCAGCTCCATGTCCTCGAACAGGTCCGCGGCCAGGATCAGGACCTTCTTGCCGGCCAGGCTCATCCCAAGACTCCTTCGACGAACGGTGTGGCTGGCCGCCGGGCGTGCCCTGCCAGCAACGCCTCGACCTTGGTTCGTTCGTGCGCCAGGAAGCCGACGAGATCCTGGCGTGTCCCCAGGTGGGCGCGGCAGTCCAGCTCCAGGGTCACGCTACCCGCGTAGCCCGACCGTCCAACGTGGGCCAGGAACGCCTCCAGCGGCAGCACGCCCTCCCCGACGGGCGCGTGGCTGTCCCTGCCGTTGCCCAGGTTGTCTGAGAGGTGAAGGTGGACGACGCGGTCGGCCAGCGCTTCCCAGGCGGTGAACAGGTCGACGCCGGCGACGGCGAAGTGGCTGGTGTCGAAGACGACGTGGCGGAAGGGGCGCAGCTGCTCGGGGGTGATCACCGACGAGAACGCCTGTCCGGCTACCGGGAACAGGTTCTCCATCGCGAACGCCGCCCCGTACCCGGCCGCCTCCTCGTCGACCTCGCGGGCGAGCCAGTCGCGCGCGCGGCGCTCCCAGCGAAACGGGGCGTGGGCGACCATGGTGTGCGCGCCCATGGCCGCGGCCAGCTCCAGGGACCGGCGGGTCTTGTCCGCGTAGCCCGAGCCCAGCACGTTGCGCAGCAGCAGCATGTAGGGCCCGTGCACCACCGGCACCGTCAGGCCCGCCTCCCGTGCGTGGCGGGCCACCCGTTCGGGGTCGCGGGTCTCGGGATCGTGCCCAACCAGCAGCTCCACGCCGGCGCAGCCGGCGTCCGCGACGACATCGAAGACCCACCCCAGCGGGTTGAACAGCAGCGGACCGGTCGAGGCCAGCAGCTGCGGGGCGGCCGCGGGGCCGGGGGCGGCGTCGCCGGGCACCCGCGCGTCAGCGTTCATGGTGGCCAAGGGTAGCGGCCGGCCGCGGCGAACCCGGGTCCATGAGTCCCCGCCGAGGTGTCGGGCGGGCGCACGGTCGCCGCGCAGGGCCAGCCGATTCGTGCGCTACCCTGTGGTCCCGTGCCGACGACACGAATGCCGGCCTGCCCCCGGCGGGGCCTTGGGGAGCTGGCGTGATCGTCGCGGTCTTTCCGGCCGTCGCCGCCGCGATCGCGTTCGCCTTCGCAGCCCAGATGGGACGCCAGTACGCCCGGCGGCGCCGGGCCCACGCCCTGGCCTGGTGCCTGGCGCTGGCGCTGTTCGGGCTGGCGTCGGCCTGCGTGGCCGTGGGGGTCAGCGCCGGCTGGAGCACGCCGGTGTTCGCCGTCTACTGGCTGGCCGGGGCGCTGCTGACCGTGCCGCTGCTTGCGGTCGGCCAGCTCCAGCTCATGGACCCGAAGCGCGCGACGCTGTACTGGTCGCTGGGGGCCGTGGCCGCCGCCGTCGCCCTGTGGTTCACGCTCACCGCCGACGTCGAGGCGGGGGCCCTGCGGCGGGCCAGCGCCCAGCGCGGCATCCCGCTGGGCAGGCAGGTGCTGGGGGGCACCACCGCCTATGCGCTGGCCCGGCCGTTCAGCCTGACCTTCGTCGTCGTCGTCGCCGGCTCGGTGTGGTCGGCGGCCAAGACCCGCCGCTGGGGGATCCTGCTCATCGCCGCTGGGGTCACCGTCGTGGCCGGCTCCTCCTCGGCGGTGCGGGTCGGGCAGGGCCAGGCCTTCTCGGTGCTGCTGGCGGTCGGCGTGGCGATGATGTACGGCGGGTTCCTGGCGGCCTCCCGGCCGCCCAGGCCGGCCCGGGAACCGGTCCCGTGAGCCCCACGCGTGGCCGCCCGACGGTCACCGTCTACACCCGCGAGGGCTGCGGGCTGTGCCGGCGCGCGGAAGCCGTCGTCGCCGCGACCGTCGCCGACCAGGCCGACGTGGAATACGTCGACATCGACAGCGACCCGGAGCTCGTCGCCCGCTACACCGTGCGGGTGCCGGTCGTGGCCGTGGACGGCCGTGAGCTGTTCGACTACCAGGTCGACCCGACGGCGCTGCGTGCCGCGCTGCGCGCGGCCAGCACCGCGACCACTACCATTGGGCAGGCGCCCGCAGCCCGCGCCCGAGGAGCGCACAACAGGTGACCCCACGCCAGATCCCCGAGGCGAGCGTCGCGCGACTGCCGGTCTACCTGCGTGCCCTCGTCGACCTGGCGGAACAGGCGGTGCACACGGTCTCCAGCGAGCGCCTGGCCGCCGTCACCGGGGGCAACTCGGCCAAGATCCGCAAGGACCTGTCCTACCTGGGTTCCTACGGCACCCGCGGCGTCGGCTACGACGTCGAGTACCTCATCCACCAGATCAGCCGTGAGCTCGGGCTCACCCAGGACTGGGCGGTGTGCATCGTCGGCGCCGGCAACCTCGGTCAGGCGCTCGCCAACTACGCGGGCTTCGCCGAGCGCGGCTTCCGCGTCGCAGCGCTGCTGGACCGCGACGAGACCAAGGTGGGACTGCGGGTGGCCGGCATCGAGGTCGCCCACTTCGACGACGTCGAGCGCATCGTCAAGGAGGAGGAGATCTCCATCGGCGTCCTCGCGGTGCCCGGCGCGGCCGCCCAGGAGGTCACCGACCGTCTCGTGGCCGCCGGGATCTCCTCCATCCTGAACTTCGCGCCCACGGTCCTGCAGGTTCCCGCCAGCGTCAGCCTGCGCAAGGTCGACCTCGCCATCGAGCTGCAGATCCTGTCCTACTACGAGCAGCGCAAGGTCGCCGAGGACTCGGTCCGCCGCGGCACCGCGCGGCGGCGGATCGAGGAGCTCGCCGAGCCGCCGCGGCGCGGCTTCCGGCGGGGATGACTGCCGCGGCCACGGGCGTGCCGCTCGTGGCGTACCTGCAGGGGGCGCGGGTGGTCGCCGTCGGCGCCGGCCCGGTCGCCGCCGCCAAGGCGCTGCCGCTGCTGGAAGCCGCAGCCGACCTGGTGGTGGTCGCCCCCGAGGCCGTCGACGAGGTCGCCGCCGCGGCCGCCGCCGGCCGGCTGGTCTGGCACCGGCGCCGCTACCGGACCGGCGACCTCGACGGCGCCGCGCTGGCCATCGCCGCGACCGCCGACCCGGCCACGAACACCGCGGTAGCGACCGACGCGGCCGCCGCCGGAACGCTGTGCGTCCGCGCCGACGGTGGCGGCAGCGCCGCCTTCGCCGCCGCGGTCCGCCGCGGCGCGCTGACCATCGCGGTATCCACGGGCGGCCACGCCCCGGCGCTGGCGAGCCGGCTGCGCGCCGAGCTGGAACGGACCTACGGACCCGAGTACGGCCAGCTCGTCGCGCTGCTGGGAGAGCTGCGCCGGTCGCCGGAGATCCGCCGGCGGCTGGGGGCGCTGCCGGCCGGGCGTCGCCGGGCGGCTTGGCGTGCCGTCCTGGACGCCGATATCCTGAACCTGCTTCGCACCGGCCACGCGCAGACGGCGAGGGAAGTAGCCACTGAGTGTCTGTCCTCGTTCTGGGCCTGAACCACAAGACCGCCCCCGTCGGGCTGCTCGAACGCGTCGCGGTCTCCCCCGACCGGCTGGCCAAGGCCCTGCGGTCGCTGACCGAGCGCCAGCACGTGCTCGAGGGCGTCGTCCTGTCGACCTGCAACCGGGTCGAGGTCTACGCCCACGTCACCCGCTACCACGGCGGCGTCGGTGACCTGCGCGGCTTCTTCGCCGAGTTCAACGGCGTCGCCCTCGAGGACTTCGCCGGCCGCGCCTACGACTACTACGACGACCGCGCCGCCGCGCACCTGTTCGCCGTCGCCAGCGGGCTGGACTCCATGGTGGTCGGCGAACGCCAGATCCACCTGCAGGTCCGCCAGGCGTTCAAGGAGGCCAGAGCGCAGGGAGCCGCGGGCCGGGTGCTCGAGACCGTGTTCAGCCAGGCCCTGCGGGTCGGCAAGCGGGTCCGCACCGAGACCGGCATCTCCGCGGGCGCCTCGTCGATGGTCGACATCGGCCTGGACGCCGCCCGCCGCGCCGTGGGCGACCTGGCCGGGCGCAGCGTCCTGCTGGTGGGGGCCGGGAAGCTGGCCGGGATGGCCGCAGCGCGGCTGCGGGGCCTCGCCGGCCCGCTGGTCGTCGCCAACCGCTCCGAGCCCAAGGGCCGCCGGCTGGCCGCCCGGGTGGGCGCCGAGCTGGTCGGCCTGGGCCAGCTCGCCGCCGGGCTGCGCGCCGCCGACCTCGTGCTCGCCTCGACCGGCTCCCCGGCGCCGGTCGTCGACGCCGACACCGTGGCGGCCGCCATGGCCGCGCGCCCCGACCGGCCGCTGGTCCTGGTCGACCTGGCCGTGCCCCGCGACGTCGACCCTGCCTGTGCCGGCGTCCCGGGGGTCACCGTCCTCGACATCGACGCCATCCGCGACGCGGCCGACCGGGGCCCCGCCGGAGCGGAGGTCGCCAAGGCCCGCGACGTGGTGGCCGAAGAGGTCGAGCGCTTCGCCGACCGGTCCCGGGCGCTGCGCGTCGAGCCGACCATCGCCGCCCTGCGCGCCCGCGCCGAGCAGGTCCGGCGCGCCGAGATCGCCCGGCTGGGAGGACGTTTGGGCGAGCTGGACGACCGCCAGCGCGCACTGCTCGACACCCTGACAGCCGGGATCGTCAACAAGCTGCTGCACGAGCCCAGCGTGCGGCTGAAGTCCCGAGCCGACGGCCCCGGCGCCGAGCTCTACGCCGCCGCCCTGCGCGAGCTGTTCGACCTGCCCGAGTAGGCGGGCCCGGGCAGCCGCCATGCTGCGCATCGCCACCCGCCGCTCGGCGCTGGCCCGGGCCCAGGCGCTCGCCGTCGGCCGGCTGCTGCAGGAGCGCACCGGCCGGCCCTTCGAGCTGGTCGCCATGGCCGCCACCGGCGACCTGCATCCCGGGCGCGCCGTGGGCGCGTTCGACAGCAAGGGGCTGTTCGTCGACACCCTGCGCCAGGCCGTCCTGGACGGCGACTGCGCCCTGGCCGTGCACTCCTACAAGGACCTGCCCACCGAACCGGTGGCCGGCCTGGTGATCGGGGCGGTGCCCCCCCGGGAGGACCCCCGCGACGTGCTCGTCACCGTCGACGGGTCCACCCTGGACACGCTGCCGCCAGCGGCCGCCGTGGGCACGTCGTCGGCGCGCCGGCGCCTGCAGCTGCTGGCGGCCCGGCTGTCCCTGCGGGTCCAGGCGCTGCGCGGCAACCTCGACACCCGCCTGCGCCGGGTAGCCGACGGTGACCTGGGCGCCGTGGTCGTCGCCGCCGCCGGCCTGCGCCGGCTGTATCCCGACCGGGGCGCCGGGGCGCTGGGCCTGCAGGCGGTCGCGCTGGCCCCCGACGAGTGCCTGCCCGCCCCCGCCCAGGGGGCCCTGGCGGTCGAGTGTCGGGCCGGCGACGCCGAGACGCTGTCGCTGTGCGCCCGCATCGACGACGCCTCCGCCCGACGCCAGGTGCGCGCCGAGCGTGCCTTCCTCGCCGCGCTGGGTGGCGGCTGCCTGGCACCGGTCGGCGCGCTGTGCCAGGTGGCCGGCAGCGGCCAGCTGCAGCTCGCCGGGCTGCTGGCCGACCCGTCCAGCAGCCAGGTCCTGCGGCGGTCGCTGCGCGACTCCGACGACCGGCCCGAGCAGCGCGGCGCCGCCCTGGCCGAGCAGGTCGTGGCCGCCGGCGGCGCGCAGGTGCTGGCCGCCATCGCCGAACTGCGGCGGGCCCAGGCCGGAGGCGTCGCGCATTGAGCCAGGCGTGGCCCCGGCTGCCCTTCGGCGGGCCAGCCGCCCGCCGCGGGACCGTCCATCTCGTCGGCGGCGGCCCGGGCGACCCCGGCCTGCTGGGCCTGCGCGCCGCGCGGCTGCTGACCACGGCCACGGTCGTGGCCTACGACCGCCTGGCGCCGCGCGACGCGCTCGCACTGTGCCGCGACGACTGCGAGCAGGTCGACGTCGGCAAGCTGCCCGACCGCCACGCCCTGGCCCAGGCCGACATCAACGCGCTGCTGGTGGGCAGGGCGCGCGACGGCCAGGCGGTGGTGCGTCTCAAAGGCGGCGACCCGTTCGTGTTCGGCCGCGGGTCCGAGGAGGCCCGGGCCTGCGCCGCCGCCGGCGTGCCCGTCGAGGTCGTCCCGGCGGTCACCTCCGCCACCGCCGTCCCCGCCTACGCGGGCATCCCCGTCACCCACCGCGGCGTCGCGGCCGGCTTCGCCGTGGTCACCGGTCACGAGGACCCCGCCAAGCACGCCGCGCAGGTCGACTACCGGGCCCTGGCCCGGTTCCCGGGCACGCTGGTGCTGCTCATGGGCGCCGGGCGCATCGGCGAGGTCGCCGCGGCGCTGGTCGCCGCCGGCAAGCCGGCGCGCACCCCGGTGGCGCTGGTGCGCTGGGGCTCGACGCCGCGCCAGCAGACCCTGGCCACGACCCTGGCCGACGCGGCCGCCGACGCCGCCGCGGCCGGGTTCGGCCCGCCGGTCGTGACCGTCGTCGGCGACGTGGTGGGGTTGCGCGAGGACCTGGCCTGGTTCGAGCGCCGGCCGCTGCACGGCGTGTCGGTGCTGGTGCCCCGCACCCGCCACCAGGCCGGCGAGCTGTCCGAGCGCCTGCGGGCCCTGGGCGCGGAGCCGGTCGAGGCGCCGACCATCGCCATCGAGGCGACCCGTGAGCCCGAGCGGCTGCGGGCCGCCGTGGCGGCCGCCGCCGAGGGCGCCTACGACTGGGTGGCGCTGACCTCGGCCAACGGCGTCGCGGCGCTGTGGGAGCAGGTCGACGCGCTCGGCGGGGACGCGCGGCTGCTCGCCCGGGTGCGCCTGGCCGCCGTCGGCCCCGGCACCGGCAGTGCCCTGGCCGCGCACGGGCTGCGCGCCGACCTCGTCGCCGAGCCCTCCACCACCCGGGGACTGGCCGCGGCGCTGGTGGCCGCCGGCCCCCCCGCCCGGGTCCTGCTGCCACGCGCGGACATCGCCACCCCGGCGCTGACCGCGGCCCTGGCGTCCGCCGGCTGGCAGGTCGACGAGGTCGAGGCCTACCGCACCGTGCCCGCGCGCGCGCTGCCCGACGGCGTCCGCGAACGACTGGCCGGCGGTGACATCGACGTGGTCGCGTTCGCGTCGTCGTCGACCGCGCGCAACCTCGTCGCGCTGCTGGGCGGCCCGCCACCCGCGCGGGTGCGCGTCGCCTCGATCGGCCCGGTGACCTCGCAGACCTGCCGGGAGCTGGGCCTGCGGGTGGACGCCGAGGCCGCCCCCCACGCCCTGGACGGCCTGGTCGCGGCGGTCGTGCGTGCCGCCGGCCGAGCATGACCCGAGGTCCTCGGCGGCCGGGCGGCGCGGCTCGTTGCCATGGTCAGGCCCAGGTCCGCCAAGTCCGAAACGCTTCGTCTACATCATCCAGCACCTGTCTCCAGTGCTGCCGGCGGCACGCACTCCGAGCTCGCCGAGCAGCAGCCGGAGCACCGACTGCACGCCAACCCGACCTGAGGGAAGGCGCAAGCCCGCCAGCGATCCCTCACTCACGTGCAGATGCGGTCGCCGATTCTTGCTACGGCCGTGCGGATGCCAATGCCACGCCGCGACCTCACGGTCGCCCTCGTCCGCCAATTGGTAGCGGCCCGTGGAAGGCCTCGACGCGGGGCTACCGGCCAAGCGGCAGCAGCATCACCAGACGCAGGACCCGGTCGTCGTCTGGATCCAGCGCACCAGCTTCCCACTGTCGGCGGAACTCCTCGCCGCCTATTCCAAGCAGCCGGCGGGCACGTTCGTCGAACACCGCGCGAGCTTCCTCGGCGGTGAGCTCACGAGGGCGCGGCTCTAGGGGTGACTCGACGGTCGCGCTCACGATCTTCCCTCCAGATGGTGCTTCACAGTCGAGGATGCCATGAGGACATGCCGAGTGTGGACCCTTCCAGCATCGCCCGAGGGTGCGACAGCGATACCGATCCTTGCAACCGACAGAGGTCGCGACCCGAGGTCCGCGCTTCGCCGACCCGGCCCCTGACGACGCCGAGGTCGCTGCACCGATCGACGGCGTCCCGCCGCTCGATCAGCCCGAGACTATGCTCGACGGTGTGCAACCCGCGTCCTTTCCCGTCGCCCGGCCGCGGCGGCTACGACGCACCGTCGCGCTGCGCAGCGCGGTGCGCGAGACCACCCTGGTGCCCTCCCAGCTGGTCGCGCCGCTGTTCGTCAAGGAGGGCATCGCCGAACCGCAGCCGGTCGCGTCGATGCCCGGCGTCGTCCAGCACACCCTCGACAGCCTGCGCGCCGAGGCCAAGGAGCTGCGCGCAGCCGGCGTGCTGGCGCTGCTGCTGTTCGGCGTGCCCGCCCGCAAGGACCCCGAGGGCAGCCAGGCGTGGAACCCCCACGGTGCCGTGCAGCGGGCGCTGCGGCGGCTGCGCGACGACCACGGCGACGCGCTGGTGCTCGTCGCCGACACCTGCCTGGACGAGTACACCGACCACGGCCACTGCGGGCCGCTGCGGGCCGACGGCACCGTCGACAACGACCGCGCCAACGAGGCCTACGCCCGGGCGGCCGTCAGCCAGGCCGAGGCCGGCGCCGACCTGGTGGCGCCCTCGGGGATGATGGACGGCCAGGTCGCCGCCGTCCGCGCCGCCCTCGACGCCGCCGGGCACGCCGAGACCGTCGGCGTCATGGCGTACTGCGCGAAGTACGCCAGCGCCCTGTACGGCCCGTTCCGCGACGCCGCCGAGTGCGCGCCGCGCTTCGGGGACCGCGCCGCCTACCAGATGGACCCCGCCAACGCCCACGAGGGCGTCCGCGAGGCGCTGGCCGACGCCGCCGAAGGCGCCGACGTGCTGCTGGTGAAGCCAGCGGCCGCCTACCTGGACGTCGTCTGGCGGGTCAAGCAGGCCACCGGCAAGCCTCTGGCCGCCTACCACGTCTCCGGCGAGTACGCGATGGTGCACGCGGCTGCCCAGCGGGGCTGGCTCGACCACGACCGCGTCATGGCCGAGACGCTGACCGGCATCCGCCGGGCCGGCGCCGACCTCGTCATCACCTACGCCGCCGGCTGGATGGCGCGCCGGCTGCAGGAGGCCTGAGGCGGGGGCCGGGACGCCATGGGGCACGCCATCGAGCTGGAGGCCCTGACGAAGCGCTACGGGCCGGTGGTCGGGGTGGAGGACGTCGATCTGGCGGTGGAAGCGGGAGAGGTCTTCGGCTTCCTGGGGCCCAACGGCGCGGGCAAGACCACCACCATCCGCTGCCTGGTGGGGCTGCTGACGCCGACCTCCGGGCGGGTGCGGGTCCTGGGTCTGGACCCGCTCGCCGACCACGGCGCGCTCGCCGTCCAGCTGGGCTACCTGCCCGGCGAGCTGCGCCTGTACCCGGAGCTGACCGGCGCCGAGCACCTGGAGTTCCTGGCCCGGCTGCAGCGCCGGCCCGCCCCGCGCCGCGCCGAGCTGTGCGAGCGCCTGGGCCTGACCGCCGTCGACCTGGCCCGCCCCGTGGGCGCCTACTCGCACGGCATGAAGCAGAAGGTCGGGCTGGTGCAGGCGCTCCAGCACGACCCCCGCATCGTCATCATGGACGAACCGACCGAGGGCCTGGACCCCCTGGTGCAGGAGACCTTCTTCGAGCTGCTCGCCGAGCTGTCCGCCGCCGGCCGCACGGTGCTGCTGTCCAGCCACGTGCTGGCCGAGGTGCAGCGCGCCTGCGCCCGGGTGGCCATCCTGCGCGCGGGCCGCCTGGTGACGGTCGGGACGGTCGCCGCGCTGCGCGACGGGCAGGCCCGCCGGGTGCGCCTGACCTTCGCCGGCGACGCCGACCCAGGCGTCGTGGCCGTGCCCGGCCGCTGGTCGCCGGCCTGGTCGGGCGCCGAGCTGTCGCTGCTGATCGAAGGCTCCGAGCTGGTGGAGGCGCTGCGGGCGCTGCTGGCCCACCCGGTGACCGACGTGACCGTCGAGGAGGCCAGCCTCGACGAGGCCTTCCTGTCCTTGTACCGCCAGCCCGCCGCCGGCCCGCCGCCCGCGCAGCTGTGAGCGCCGCAGGCGCGTGGGTGGGCGAGGCGGGCAAGGCATGGACGTGAGCGCCCGGATGCCGCTGCTGTGG
>DASZOD010000157.1:0-7554 GCA_035550935.1 Egibacteraceae bacterium
AAGTCGAGCTCGTCGAGCCGGTCGGCGGCGCCGACGTCGCGCAGCCGCAGGTCGCCGACCAGGGGCCCCAGCGGGGTCTCGATGGCGGCGCGCAACCCGGCGACGACCGTGGCTGCCTCTCCCACGTCCAGGGGGCGCCACGTCAGCTGTTGTGCGACCCGGGCCGCCAGCTCGCCGTCCAGGTCGTCGGCAGCGAAGTCGGTGCCTTCGAGAACGGCGTGGACGAACGTGCCGACTGCCGCGCCCCCCGGCATGGTCGCCAGCGGCGAGGCGACGGCGCGCAGGCGCGCCTCGTGGGCCGTGTCGCCACCGGCGGGGACGGCCCGCGCGGGGGGCATCGCCTCGTCGGTGACGCCGGCGTGCTCTGGTTCGCTGGCCACCCTCGGCTCGTGCCAGGCGGCGGTGATGGCGCTGTAGGAGGTCCGCCGCCAGCCCTCGTCGAGCCCGCGGTCGAAGGTGCAGACGTCCAGGGCGGGGGGCGGTGCGCGCTCGCCGGCCCACGGTTCGCCGTCGGGCGCGGCGCTGCGCTCGACGCTGACGCAGCCGGGCGCCTCGGTGGCGAGCGCCGCGAAGCGCGCCGTGGCCTCGTCGTCGGCGGGCGGCTGGTGGGCTGCGGTGGCGACGTTGCCGTCGGCGTCGCGGGCGAACAGCAGGCGCCCCAGCGGCGACTCGTGGCTGCCCCACGAGCTCGCCCACCACAGTACGGCCTGGTGGCGCGCCCGGGTGAGCGCGACGTACGCCAGGCGCAGGTCCTCCCCGCGCTGCTCCTCGACGGCGCGCTTGCGGTGCGCGGCGTAGCCGGGGCCGCCCATGCCGACGTTGACGGTGCGCCGGTCGCCGGCGGCCGGGTCGTGAAAGATCGGCGGGTCGTCCTCGGGGATCCAGCCCGAGTCCCACAGGAACGGGCAGTACACCACCGGGAACTCCAGGCCCTTGCTGCGGTGGATGGTCAGCACCTGGACCGCTTCGGCGTCGGACTCCAGCCGGCGGCTGCGCTCCTCGCTGCGGGTGTCCTCGTCGGACTCGGCGATGCGTCGGCGCAGCCAGGCGGCCAGCGCGGTGACCCCGAGGCGCTCGGCGGTCGCCTGCGCGTGCAGCAGCTGCCCGACGTGGCGCAGGTCGGTGAGCTCGCGCTCGCCGTCGCTGCGGGCCAGGGCCCGGGCCGGCAGCCGTTCGCTGCGGCTGACGAGCTCCAGCAGCGACGCCACGCCGCTGCGCCGCAGCACCCCCGCCCAGCGGTGCAGTCGGGCGTGGACGGCCTCCCAGGCCCGCTCGTCGGCGCCCGCGACCTGCTCGACGCTCCAGCCGAGGAAGACGGTGAGCGCCGCGGCGCGCGCCCGGGCCTGCGAGGTGGGTCGTTCGAGGGCCGCCAGCAGCTCCAGCCACTGGCGCGCGACCGGCGTGGCGAACACGCTGCCGGCGCCGTTGATGACCGCCGGGACGTCGAGCCGGTCCAGCGCCTCGCGCACCCGGGCCGCCTGACGGTTGGTCCGCACCAGCACCGCCACGTGCCCGGGCCGCAGCCGCTCGCGGGCGACCTCAGACCCGTCGGCGCGGCGGGTGATCACCTGGGCGTCGGCCCGCAGCAGCGCGACCAGGTCGGCGGCGAGGTCGGCGGCGACGTGGGCGCGCCCGGACGCGCTGGAGACCCAGCCCTTCGTGGTCAGGCCCACCAGCCCGTCGCGACGGTGCACGAGGCGCACGCGCAGGGGCGCGACGCAGGGCGCGCCCACCAGGCGCGTCCGCTGGTTGGCCTGGGCGGCGCGCACCGTGCGGTAGACGATGCCCTCGTGGCCGAGCTTCGTGCCGCGCAGCAGCGCGTCGTAGGCGTCCACCAGCCCCTGGTCGCTGCGCCAGTTGACCGCCAGGGTCGCCCGCGTGCGGGCCGCCCGGGCCGCGTCGAGGTAGGCGTAGACGTCCGCGCCGCGGAAGGCGTAGATCGCCTGCTTCGGGTCGCCGATCAGCACGAGCGTCGTGGCGCCGTCGCCGAACGCGCGCCGCACGATCTCCCACTGCACCGGATCGGTGTCCTGGAACTCGTCGACCAGCGCGACCCGGTAGCGTTCACGCAGCCGCCGGCAGGCCCCCGGCCCCCGTTGCGGATGGCGCAGCGTCGCGGCGAGGCGCGTCAGCAGGTCGTCGTAGGTGAGGATCTTCGCCCGCCGCTTGCGGCGCTCCACCTCCTCGCGCACCGCCAGGGCCAGCCGCCGGCGCATCGCGAAGGCGCTGCCGTAGGCCGCGGCGGTCGGCTCCAGCCATGCGTGCGGGTTGTCCACGGCGATCCTGGCGATGCGCCGCGCCTCGGCACGGTCGAACGGCGGGGTCTCGCCACGGTGGAAGCGGCGGACGTACAGGTCGTCGACGACCTCGTCGACGAGGTCGCCGGGATCCTCCACGAAGGTGATGTCGGGTTCGACGTCACCGGCCACCCCCAGGCCGCCCAGGATGTGCTGGCAGAAGCCGTGGGTGGTGGCGATCGTCGCCGCGTCGAAGTCGGCCAGCGCCGCGGCGAGGCGTCGGCGCCGCCGCTCGAGCTCGGCGGGCGTTCCCTGGGCGAGCAGGCGCAGCACGTCGTCGTCGCGCGGCGCAGGGATGCCGGCGCAGGCCCGCGCCAGGCCCTGCTCGGCGCTGACCAGCCGTTCGCGCACCCGTGCGCGCAGCTCCCCGGTCGCCATCCGGGTGAACGTGACCAGCAGCAGCTGCTCCAGCGGCGTGCCGTCGGCCACGTAGCGCGCGGCCAGGGCGGCGACGGTGAAGGTCTTGCCGGTCCCGGCGCTGGCCTCGAGCACGGTCACGCCGGCCGGCAGGGGGCCGCAGACGTCGAAGGCCCCCGTGGCTCTCACGTCTGTGCCCCGCCCACCCACGCGCCTCCGGCGCTCACCGGCTGACCCGCTCGCAGGCCAGCAGGCCCGTCCACAGCCGGCGGGCCTGACGGCCGAAGCGCGTGGGCTCGTCGGCCTCCCACCCCTCGCCGCGCTCGTCGTCGCGCGGCGGCGCCGCGAGCAGGTCGTCCAGGGACACGACGCCGCCCAGCACCAGCTGGTGCTCGGGCTCGCGGTCCTCCCCCTGGTTGCCGTGCTCGGACTCCCAGGCCCGGCGGGCGGCCGGCTCGCCGCCGCGCCCGGCGGCTCGCGCCTGGGCGTAGGCACCGGAGGTCCTGCAGTACAGCGGCAGGGGCTCGCGCATGCCCCGGTCGTGCAGGTCCACCAGCACCCGCAGCTGTTGCAGCGCGGCCCAGGCGCGGCCGTGCGGGTCGTCGGCCAGGGCCCGGATCCGGGCCAGCGTCACCGACGGGCCGGCACCGCGCCCCACGGTGACGGCGTCGAAGGCCCGGCCGGGGTGGCCGGCGCTGAGGGCGAGCAGCCACACCCAGGCGGCCAGGCGCTGCCTGGCGGCCACCCGGGAGAAGGTCACCGCCCGCAGCCGGTCGCCGACGACCCCGGTCACCGTGCCGACCAGCAGGCGGCCAGCGCCGAGGTCGACGGTGACCTCCACGGTGCCGGCGGTCGCGCCGGCGTCGACCTGTGCCACCGCCTCGGCGACGATGCGTTCGACGACCGCGGCGATGCCGTCGAGCAGCGGGGCGCCCAGAGCGCCGGGGGGCAGGCTGCCGCGTGCGACCTCGGCGGCCCGGCAGGCGGCGGGGTGGGCGCCGCTCATGCGCGCTTCCAGCAGGCGCTGGCCGATGCGCCACTGCTCGAGCGCGTCCAGCTCGACCGGCAGCGCGTCCGCCGGCTCGTCGTCGCCGTGGCGCAAGCCGATCCCCAGCCGCTGGCGCAGGAACGCCCTGACCGGGTGCTGGACGAAGCGCACGAGGTCGTCGAGCTCGACCACGTCGCCGCTGACCGGCGGGAGCGGCTGGTCCAGGAACGCAGCCGGTGCGCTGCGTGCAGCGCCCGCCGCGCGGGCGCCGCCCAGCGCGACGGCGTCGAAGCTCCACGGCCGGTCGCGCACCAGCGCGCCGGCGGTGAAGTTGCGGGCGTCGAACGGCTGCAGGGGATGGTGGACGACAACCCGCTCACGGGCGGGGACCGGCGTGCTGTCGTCGGCCAGCTCGCCACTGTGGACGGTGCGGTCCACGACGTCGAGCAGCTCGCCGAGGGGCACGGCGGGCGGGCGGACCGCGTTGGTGCGCTCGTCGCGTCCCGTGTAGGTGATGACGAGCCGATCGGTCGCCGCCAGCACGGCGTCGAGCAGCAGCTGGCGGTCCTCGCTGCGGTGGTCGCGGTCACCGACGCACGGGTCGCGCGCGATGACGTCGTCGCCGTCCGGTGCGGTCCGACGGGGGAACAGCCCGTCGTCGAGGCCGAGCAGGCACACCACCCGGTGGGGCACCGAGCGCATCGGCACCAGCGTGCACATGGTCAGATGCCCGGTGCGGAAGCTCGCGCGCGTCGGCCGTCCCCGCAGCCGGTCGGCCAGCAGCGCCTGGACCTCGGCGAGGGCCAGCGGCGCCGCGCAGGGCGTGTGCTCCGCGGTCGCCTCGGCGACCACCTCCTCCAGGAGGCGCTGCAGCCCGGCGCGCTGCCAGGCCTCGGGCTCGGCGGTGGCGGTCAGCTGGTCGGCCGCCTCGGCGATGGCCCCGGCCCACGCGGCGACGGGCTTGGGGTCGGCCAGCGACGTCACGGCCGCCTGCAGACGGTCGACGAGCTCGGCGACGCGCCCGGCCAGGTCGATGTCGCCGCTGTCGACGTCGTCCAGCGGCAGCACGCCGCCGAGCAGGCGCAGGTCCTCCTCCGACATGGCCACGCCGAGCAGGATCCGGTCCAGGCCGGCCCGCCAGCTGTTCGCGTCGAGGGTGTCGAGCTCGAACGGGGCGCGCTGCGCCGCGTCCAGGCCCCAGCGGATGCCGGCGGCGGCCACCCACTGCTCGAGGCGGGCCAGGTCGGCGTCGTCGAAGCGGAAGCGTCGGCGCACCGGCTCCCGGCTGGCGAGGTCGACGACCTGGGAGGCGGTCAGCCGCGCGGCGGCCAGCGACAGCAGCTCGGCCACGACGCCCAGGACCGGGTTGGTCTGGCGGATCGACCGGTCGGCGAGGCGGACCCGCAGGTCGGGGAGGCCGGGGTCGACCGGGCCGGCGTCGTCGAGGTCGCCGTGGTCGTCGTCTGTCTGCGCGCCCGCGCCGAAGGTGGCGTGGATGAGCGGCGCGAACGCGTCGATGTCGGGGCACATGACGACGACGTCGCGCGGCTCCAGCGTGGGGTCTGCGGCGAGCAGGTGCAGGATCGCGTCGCGGACCACCTCGACCTGGCGGGCCCGGCCGTGGCAGGCGTGCACCTGGACGCTGGCGTCGCCGGGGTCGAGCACGGCGCGGGCGTCGCCGTGCCCGGGCAGCGGCGGCCCAGGCGGCAGGCGGTCGGCGCGGACGTCGGCCTGGAGGCGCTCGAGCAGCGTGCGTGGCCGCTGCCCGATCCGGTGATGGTGCTCGGCGTGCCCGCCGTCGCCGGCGGTGAGGACCAGCTGCATCTCGCGGGCGTCCTGTCCCCAGGTCGCCAGCAGTGGGTTGCGCGGCATGGCTGCGGTGGGGTCGTCGCGGCGGCGCACCGGCCGGGGGTGCGCAGGCGTCGTGTCGGTGATGCGCTGCCACAGCGCCGGCGAGGGATGCAGCAGGAACAGGTGGACGTCGCGCCCGGCGGCCAGCGCGCGCAGGACGTCGAGGTAGCTCGCGGGCAGCCGGGTCAGGCCGAACAGCGACAGGCGCGCGGGCAGGTCGAGCAGACCGGGCTGGTCGCGCAGGCGGGCGCAGGCGTCGGGGAGCCGTTCGGCCGGGCTGGGGGTACCGAGACGGTCGCGCAGGCGGCGCCACAGCGGCGCCTGCCAGGCCACGTCGGGCGGCAGCGGCGCACCGTCGTGGTCGGTGTCGTGGCCCGCCGTCCACGCCCGCAGCATGGCCGGCCGGTGGACGCCGTAGCGGTCGAACAGGTCGGCGAGGTGACGCAGCGCGGCGAACCGACGTGCCGTGCGGTGCTCGGGGTCGGGGGCGGCGCCGCCGAGGTGGGCAGCCAAGGGGGCGAGCCAGTCGTCGTCCAGGCAGTCGTCGACGACGCCCAGCAGCGGCCAGACCGCCCGTTGGGGCAGCCACGGGTCGACGTCGCGCTCGACGCCGCAGGCCACCGCGAGCGCCCCGCCGACCAGCCGGCCCGGGAAGGGGAAGTCGACGTTGGCGCAGACGCCGTCGGAGCGGCCGGCTGAGGTTCCCAGCGCGGTCGACAGCCGCTGGGTCAGCCAGCGTTCGACACCGCGGGTGGGGACGCTGACGGTCTCGGGAGCGAACGGGTCGTCGAGCGGCTCGGCGACCACGCCGGCGAGCGCCTCGACCAGCCGGTCGGCCCGTTCCGCTCGGTGCAGGTGCAACACGCAGGCCCCTCCCAAGGTCCGGCGTCCGAGTATGCCGCCCGAACCGGGCGTCGGCCTGGGAGAGCCGGGGCGGCGCTGCCCCCGACCCGCGGCCGCCCGGGAGGTTGTGTGAACCTGGAGGCCCGCATCCGGGCCTGCAGGTGCACAACCCGACAGCCCGGGGTGGTCGGCGGAAGACGCCAGCTCAGATCGCCGGGAGACGGCTGAAGCCGTCGACCGGAGTCTTGGTCGCTTGCTACGGCATGGTGAAGCTGGTCTGGTCGGATCTCGTCAAAGGCTCACTGGTCGATGGGCCGCAGCTGGAGGACGTGGTAGGGAGACCTGGTCAGGGTCGTTCGCCGGCTGGCGTTCGAGCCGGAAGGCCTGCCCGACGCGCGTTCGCTCCCGGCGACGCACGTACCGCCCCATCGGGGTCGACCTCTGGCATCACTACGTGCCAGAAGCGGGCAGCGTCCTCGTCCCGGCTCGTCTGACCAGGACCCAGGCCAGCACCGCGGTGATTCCCATGCCGAGGGCGACGCCGGTTGCGACCAGGATCCACCAGGCAACCCCCGGCCCTCTTGCCGTGGCCGGCGCCACCCCGGCCAGCCTCACCGAGGCCATATACACGTCCTCGGCATGGGTGTCACCGAGCGCATTGCGGGTTTCTTGCCACGCAACGTGCACGCTGTCTTCGGTCGAGGCGATTCCGATGTTGAACTTGCTGTCGATGTCGTTGGACCAGACCCCGAGGGAGCGATCGAAGCTGCGGTCGCTCACGAGGATGTTGGGCTTGAACGTCCGTCCGCGGTCGGTGGACCAGCTGTAGTACACCTCGGACAGCCCCTCGTCGCCGCTGTGGCCGCTGCCGGTGATCGGCGGCAGCGGGCTGTTGCGGAAGTCGTACCAGGCGATGTCGACGCGTCCGTCGGGCGCGATCGAGATCCCCGGCTCGTACTGGTTTGCCTGACCGCGGTCGTCGTTCACCTGCAGACGCTCACTCCAGGACGCGCCTCCATCCTGCGATGTCCGCACGTAGACATCCAGGTCGCCGTCGAACTCCGGCGCGTCGTTGGTCGGCTCGGCGTGGCCGACGTGTACGCATCAAAGTACGGGTGGCAGGTGCGCCCGCCGCGCCTTCCTCACCCCGATGCCGCCGGCGGCGCGGACGGCCTCGCGCGCGGCCGCGTCCACCAGGGCACTGACCAGGTCGCGGAC
>DASZOD010000158.1:0-3691 GCA_035550935.1 Egibacteraceae bacterium
GGGGAGCGCGGCGCCGCAGGCGCCGCCGGCGGGCCCGCAATGATCACGGTCATGCTGGTCGAGGACCATGCCAGCTACCGCCAGGCGCTGGAAGCCGTCATTGCCATGGAGGCGGACCTGCGCGTGGTCGCGCAGGTCGAGCGCGGCGACCAGGCCGGTGTCGCCGCAGCGGCCCACCGTCCCGACGTCGCCGTCGTCGACCTGGACCTGCCCCATGCCAGCGGCGTCGACGCGCTGGTGGAGATCCGCCGTCAGTCGCCCACGACCGCGTGCCTGGTGCTGACGGCCCTGACCGACGACGTCGAGATGGGCCGCTCGGTCGAGGCGGGGGCCGCGGCGGTCGTGCACAAGTCGATCGACGTGGCCCACCTGTTGCAGGCCGTCAGGGCGGTCGCCGGCGGTGCCAGTCTGCTGTCGGCACCGGAGACCTCCCGCTGGCTGCAGGCGCTGGCCGCCGCCCGCGAGCAGCTGTGGCACGCCCAGGCCCTCAACGACAGCCTGTCCCCTCGCGAAGCCGAGGTGCTCGAGCAGCTGTCGCGGGGCCACAGCAGCCAGGACATCGCCCGGACCCTGGGCATCGCCCCCGATACGGTCCAGACCCACATCCGCAACCTGTTGGCCAAGCTCGGTGTCGGCTCGCGCCTGGAGGCCGTGGCCAAGGCCCTCCGGCTCGGCCTCGTGCCGCCGCCCCGCTGAGCGAAGGCAAGCGGCGATCCGGCAGCTTCCCTCCACGGGCGGTCGCCGATGCCACGACGTCGCATGAGCACCGGGCGTCGGTCCCCTGCGAGTTGGCACCCGGTGGGCGCCATTCGCCACCTCAGGGCTACCTGAAATCGGGTAGACAGCGTTTCTCCCGCGGTCGTTTATGCGCTGCTGGACCGCCCGACACTCCTTGGCAGCGTGGTCGCGGACGACGCGTTCCTCCTTGGCCGCAACGCGGCACGGCACAGCGCCTGTGGTCCTCGAGCCAGAGAGCGGTCCGATGAGCGAATCGACGAACACGGGTCAGGACGCCGAGGCCGGAGCGCAGCAGGAGGACGAACCCGAGGGAGGTGCGGCCACCGAGCGACTCGGCGGCGGCGGCCATAAGACGCTGGCGATCGGCTACGTCGGGCTGATGGTCGCGGTCGTGGTGGTCCTGTGGTTCCTCATCAGGGCCGGCAGTGGCTTGCAGGCGCCGCCGGCGGAGACCGGCGGCGGTTCAGCCGGTCCGCGGGCCATGGTGAGCTCGGCGAAGATCCTGTGGAAGCTGCTGCTGGCCACGATCATCATCATCGTCGCGTGCCGCCTGGTCGGCGGCTTGCTGCGCAAGGTCCACCAGCCTCACGTCATCGGCGAGATCATCGCCGGGATCCTGCTCGGCCCGTCCCTGCTGGGTGCGGTCTGGCCGTCGGCTTTCGAGTTCCTGTTCCCGGTCGAGCTGATGTCCTACCTCGACCTGCTGGCGAACCTCGGGCTGATCTTCTACATGTTCCTGGTGGGTCTGGAGCTGGACTTCAGCCTCATGCGCGGCCGGGGACACGCCGCGATCTGGGTGAGCCACGTCAGCATCATCGCCCCCTTCCTCATGGGCGTCGCGCTGGCGCTCATGCTCTACCCCGCGCTCGGCTCGGGGGGACGATTCAGCGCCTTCGCGCTGTTCATCGGCGCGGCGATGGCGATCACCGCCTTCCCGGTCCTCGCACGGATCCTTACCGACCGGGGCCTGTACAAGACGCAGATCGGGACGGTGGCGCTCACCGTGGGCGCGGTGGACGACGTCACCGCGTGGTGCATGCTGGCCGTCGTCATCACCGTGGCGCGCGCCGCCGGCATGCTCAGCGCGGCGACCACGATCGGCCTGTCGCTGGTCTTCATCGCGGTGATGATCTACGGCGTGCGCCCCCTGCTGCACCGCCTCGCGGCCTACTACGAGCGCCGAGGCAAGCTCAGTGGCGCGTTCCTCGCCACCATCTTCGTCGGCCTGCTCGCCAGCGCCTTCATCACGGACATCCTGCACATCCACGTGATCTTCGGCGCGTTCCTGTTCGGGGCGATCATGCCCCACAACTCGGGGCTCATCGAGGACCTCACCGAGAAGCTCGAGGACTTCTCCGTGGTGTTCCTGCTGCCGATCTTCTTCACCTTCAGCGGGATCCGCACGAACATCTTCAGCATCGGGACGTCCCCGAGGCTGTGGCTGCTGACCTTGCTGATCCTGGTCGTGGCGATCGTCGGCAAGTGGGGCGGTTCGAAGCTGGCGGCCCGCTTCGCCGGGCTGAGCTGGCGGGAAGCCGGAGCGCTGGGCGTGCTCGTCAACTGCCGGGGCCTGACCGAGCTCATCATCCTCAACATCGGGCTGCAGATGGGAGTGCTGCCCTCAACGGCCTTCGCGATGCTCGTGGTCATGGCCGTGGTGACGACGCTGATGACCGAGCCGGCGCTCACGCTGTACTACCCGCGGGAGGTCCAGCGCAAGATGATCAAACAGCAGGAGGAAGGCGCCGAGGAGGCGGAAGAGGAGGCGGCCGAGCGCTGGAGGGTCCTCGTGGCCGTAGGCAATGCCCAGATCGCCGAGGAACTGGCCCACGTCGCCACGCTCGTCGCCGGCGACGGCCAGCAGGCAGCAGAGGTCACGCTGCTGCGGGTGGTGGACGTCTCGGGCACCGAGGTCAGCCACGCGCCGGCCGTGCAGGAGACCATGCTCGAGGATGCGGTGGACCGGGTGCGGCCATTGGTGCAGCTCGTGGAGGACGCGGGCCTGGACACCAACCCGGTCGCCATCGCGGCCGGCGACGTGGGGGAGACGATCGCCAGGGTTGCCAACGACCTCGACGTCGACCTCGTGCTCGTGGGGTATCACGAGGCGCTGTTCGGCCACCGGCTGCTGGGAGGAACGGTCGGGGAGGTGCTGCGCGACGCAGAGGCCGACGTCGCCGTTCTCGTCGACCCGCACGGCCCCCGCCAGCTGCGCTTCGGCGACGGGGCACGCGTCCTCGTCCCCTACGGCGGGGGCTTCCACGAGGAGGCTGGCTTCGACCTCGCGCTGCGCCTGGCCGCGGGGACCGGAACGCAGGTCACGCTCCTTGTGCCTGCGGACGAGGCGGAAGAGGCCGAGGAGCGGGCGGCCCAGGCCCACCAGAACAGCGGCGTCGAGTTGGAACCGGTACGCGTCGACGGCGACGTCACCGAGGCGCTGTTCGAGCGCGCCGCCGACTTCGACCTGCTCGTGCTCGGTGTCGGCGACCGCTGGATGACCCGCCAGGAGACCCTGGCGACCGTGCGCGAAGAGGTCATGGAGAAGGCCGGCACGCCCTACCTCGTGGTGCGCCGCCACGGTGCCGCCCTCGGGCGCCTCCGCCGCTGGTGGGCCCAGGTCAAGCGCACCCCCCAGCAGGTCGTCGACGTGTACCGCGGCGACGGCGAGCCGGAGCCGCATGCCCAAGAGGCGGGCCAGGAGACCGATCAGCGCCTGGAGGGCGACGCGGCGCGCACGCAGTAGCAGGCAGACCGCCGAGGGCCCTGCCCGCTAGCCGGCCGGACGCCCTACCCCACCCTGGCAGATCCCCGCCCGCCGGCGGCCGCCCACTCCCTAGCCGACCTGCCAGGTGTCGCCGCCGGCCAGCAGCTTGGCGAGGTCGCCTTCGCCGCGGCGGCGCACGGCGTCGTCGAGCTGCTGCTGCATCTGCTGGCCGTAGCCGGGGCGGCTGAC